>CAYFIW010000004.1:0-19952 GCA_964343265.1 uncultured Dehalococcoidia bacterium
AGAATAGTACGGCCTTAAGGATCCTGTAACTTGAACCAAAATGATCAAAACCAAAACTCCCCTTTGGGAGACATAAAGGTTCTGGAAATTTCGGAGGGAGTGGCTGGCCCACACTGTGGTAGATATCTGTCTGCGTTGGGTGCTGAAGTTGTTAAAATTGAAATGCCCCCAAATGGAGACTGGGCACGCAACGCAGGCCCAGTCCTTAATGGCCCTAATGAAGTTGAGACAGGTTCTCTCTTTGCATACAACAATCCTGGAAAGAAATCTGTCCTTCTTGACTGGAAAACCCCCGAGGGTCTTAGTTTCCTGGACAATATAGTTGGTCGATTCGACGTATTGATTGAAGACTGGGATCTAAATACCAGGGAAGCTATAGGAATTGACAAGGATAGATTCACATCCATCAATGACCGTCTACTGGATATTTCTATCACACCATTCGGATTAGAAGGGCCATATTCCAGATGGTCCTCTTCACCAATTATTCAACTTGCCCTAGGGGGCTATCTCTACCTGACTGGAAGCCCTGGGAAAGAGCCATTGATGTTGCCTGGGCACCAACCAGATTACCTAACAGGACTCAATGCCAGCAATGCTGTTCATATAGCACTATGGGAGAGAGAGCGTAGTGGAAAGGGTCAATTCCTTGAAATGTCTATGGTGGAAACTTTAGCAACCCTGCATCAATTCACATATGAAATGTTTACATTTGATAATGTCCTTAGAAACAGAAATGGTAATCAATGGCAGAAACAGGGTTCTTTCGCTTCATATGGAATTTCTACGATTAAATGCAAAGATGGTTACTTATGTATAGGTGTCTCAGGAGAAGATCAGTGGGAACGTTTGTGTTTGATGATTGAAAGGGAAGACCTGATAAAAGATCCTAACTTTGACACAAGACAGAAAAGAGCAGCTCAGGCAGACAAATTAGATGCCATTGTCATTGACTGGGTGGGAGACAGATCAAGATTTGAAATCTTCAAAGAATCTTCCGAAGTATGGGGGATTCCTACTGCCCCAGTTCTCAATATGGCAGAAATACTAAAAGACGACCAGTTTTTACATAAAGAAATATTTGAAGCACCACTGATGAATATGGAAACAGGTGCCCTCTTTCCCACTTTTCCTTTTAAGGCAACAGAGTTGCAACCTGAACTAGGAAAAGTTCCGGAACTTGGAACATATACTGAAGAATTCTTCGAGGCTATGAAATGAGCCAAGATCAGTTAGTAAGCGATGGAAGTCTCTCAAACATCAGGGTTCTCGACCTGACACGTGTCTGGGCAGGTCCATTGGCAACACGTATTATGGGAGACTTTGGCGCTGAAATTATCAAAATAAGTGATCCGAGAGTTCCTCTTCTTACCCCAAACGGTCTAAACAATAAATTAAATAGGAACAAGAAAAATATTGGGATCCGGCTAGATATTGAATCAGGCCGGGACGTATTCTTAGATTTGGTGTCAAAGTCAGATGTAGTGATAGAAAATTTCCGTCCTAGGGTGATGAGAAACCTCCAGTTGGATTTTGGTGAATTAAAAAAATCTAACCCAAATATCGTCATGGTATCTATGCCTGGATTTGGTCTTACGGGACCATATGCAGAGTACCCAGCTTACGGCACAACTGCTGAAGCACTCGCAGGAATACCTTCCTTGATAGGATATTCGGACCAGGTACCTATTGCGACAGGAATCGCTTACGGAGACCCTGTATCCGGATTGAACGCCGTCACACTCATACTTGCTGCTTTGCGTAAGAGAGAAAAGTTTGGTGTAGGTCAATTTATCGAAATAGCCTTGTCCGCTAGTCCGCTATGCAATATTGGTGAATATATAGGGTCATACTCGTCAACTGGCATTATTCCAAAACTAGACGGTAATAGACACGACAGGTTTTGCCCGCACGGTGCGTTCAAATGTAAAGGTGATGATAACTGGATCGCTATTTCTGTAACAGATGATAAGAAATGGAATTCGCTTTACAATATCCTACAAGATAATCGAATCAAACATCTGTGTGGCTCGGATATTGAAGAAAGAAAACAAAATGAAAATTTAATAATTGAAGTTGTAGAGGAGTGGACGTCTGACAGAGATGCAGCCGAGATAGCATCATATTTACAAAATGAAGGTATTCCTGCGGGCACAGTAAGCAGCAGTCAACAACTCCTAAATGATCCTCACTTGAACGAAAGAGGTTTTTTCTTTGATACTTCGTCAAAGCAACACGATGAGAAAAGATTCGATGGACAATCGATTCCAGGAAATAGCTTGCCTAAATCATCGTGGATACCTGCTAGCGATGTCGGCGAGGATAGTGAAATCATATTAAATGAGATACTTGGATACACAAAGGAAACCTGTAATAAACTAAGGAAAGAATTGGCAATTCATTTTGGATGAAGGCTATAGGCCATGCCAAGATAAATAAGGAGCAACCAAATTGGCAACTCATGAAATACAATCACCCATGACGGGAAATGTTGTTGAAGTCTCTGTTTCTGTAGGTGACCAGATCAGTGAAGGGGACCTAATCATAGTTATAGAATCCATGAAAATGGAAAATGAAATTTTCTCCGAAGTTTCTGGCACGGTCACTGAAGTCAGGGTTGAAGAAGATGAAAATGTCAGTGAAGAAGCTGTAATAATAGTTGTTGAGAACTAGGTGAAACCCTCAGCTTTTCACCGACACCTACTAGCTGTCACTACAAATAATCGGTTCATATCCCAGATCGATCTTTTTCAACCGGCTATTTAAAAATAGCCGGTTGTTTTACTGGATATATTAATATCTACGCAATTGTCAGTTCATCCAACTTATATTTTTCTGATCCAGACCAGTCGTACTCCACACCCAATCCTGGACCTTTAGGGACTTCTACGTAGCCATCCTTATCTATAGATTCAAGCTGGTCAGCATACCCACAGGAATATACGGGAGGGTTGGCTATATTGGGTAATTTGGGATGTACCAATCCCATCTCGTAAAAATTGGAATTCCGCATAGCCGCCATACAGTGTCTTTGTGCGGGACCTGCTATGTGAAGTTCTAAGTCCATTCCAAATCCTTCAGCAGCACTAGCGACTTTCATAGTACCTGTAATGCCGCCATCATATTCCGGGTCAGCTCTCCAGAAATCAGTTGCTTCAGCTATCGCCATGTCAGTATGAGCCTCCACAAGGTGAATATGTTCTCCTTGCAGGAGAGGCGTTTTTATCATCTTTTTTAGCTGTTTATGAGCATATAAAGATACCCCTCCATCTCTCATCGGGTCCTCGTACCAGAAAAAATCCTGATCATCACACGCCCTCCCAACAGCCAAAGTATCAGCAAATGTGTCGTATACACAGCATGGATCTATCATCAATGCCATTCGTCCCCCTACCCTTTCCCCTACTGCATGTATAGTGTCTATTTCTCTTTGTATATCAACTTCAGCCCATGAATGAATCTTAAATCCCTTATAGCCTAACTCCAGACACTGTTGAGCAAAATCAGCGTAAGCCTCGGGACTATTTAGACCTCCGTTCGTTTTATCGGCATGGTACGTGCTGGCATAAGCAGGAAGTTTCTCTCTATGTCCCCCAAGTAGTTGATAAATCGGAGCCCCATGCAGTTTTCCAGCCAGATCCCACAGAGCAATATCTATTGGGCCTATACCCATTCGGTCTTGCTTTCTCAATATAATTTTTGCTTGGTTGTAAAAAAGTTCCCTGTGTGTAGCGTTCTTACCAATCAGAAATGGAGCAAAACTTTGAATTTGTTCGAAAGTGCCGGGAGCTACGCTCATGTACTCGCCAGTAACTCCGGTATCTGTATTAATTCGTATTCCCAAGACTCTTCGTGACCCCATACTTCCAGGCTCATAGAATGCACCCATGGCAAACCCAAGGTCTTTACCTACATTTTCAAATGGAAAATCATACCTGGTTAGCTGTATATTTCGGATTATTGGTGTGCTGCTCATAAGATCTCCTAATCTATGTATACTCAGTGAATATAGGGGCATTCTAACGCATATATTCTTACGTAAAAAAAGTCCTTAAATACATTAGGTTGATCAAAACCAAATTCACACAAATCCAAATACACCTGTTACAAAAGAGGTCACTCAGATTTGGGCACTACATTTTTCGGTAACATAAGTCTATTATGTGGCTACTTGTTTCGGGGAATTCGAAGTGGTAACTCGCCGAATATCAAAAAGAATTACAGGAGTTGTTACAGATATGAAATTCACACCAGGAACGGAAATTGTTGAACTGGCAGACGGTATGTATGCCAGACTTCATGAAAATCTCACGAACGCGGGGATAATCATAGGCGATGAAGGCGTTATGATCATCGATTCATTGAGAATGCCTTCTTTCGCACGGGACTTGAAGGACGACGTTAAGTTAATCACTGATAAACCAATAAAATATGTGCTGGATACTCACGCACACTGGGATCACTCTTGGGGAAATGAAGAATTTCCTGATGCAACTATCATAGGCCACAAAAATTGCTACTTAGAAATGACTGATCCGGATTGGAACTCCGAATGGAGATCAAAAATCACGTCCAGCAACGACCCTTGGTCTAGTGAGGCTAATCTTGTAAATATCACACCTCCAAACTTAACTTTTGATACTAGCATGTCAATCTATATCGGGGGACGCGAGCTTGAAATCATGCACCTTGGTAAAGCTCATACAAGTGGGGATATTTTCATACATGTACCATCTGAAAAATTAGTTTTTACAGGTGACGTGATTCAAAAGGAAAGAGTGCCATACCTCGGAGATAGCTATCCACATGACTGGCTAGCTACTGATGACAGGGTCTCAGAACTTCCGATTAACAGGTTCGTCTCGGGTCATGGAGATATAGGAAATCACGACGACCTTATGGAGGCGAGAGCATTTATTCACAATCTTGTGGGCGAGACAAAAAATACGATAAAAGATGGGAAAGGAAAAGAGGAAGCACAAAATCAAGTGATTGAGTCCATGACATCAAGATTCTCAAACTGGGTCGGATTCGACACCATGGACGAAAAATTCGGGGACGTATATACAAAGCTAACCACAAGCTAATTTTAATTATTGGAATAGCGGGCTTCAATCGGTAACCAATTTGAGATAATATTCAGTTAAGTTATCAGATCGGTACTTAAATTTCGATTATTAGAAATAAGAGATAACACTGGTGAAATTTAATAAAGCATAGGCCGTTTCAATGAATAGATTTTATTGCAAAATAGGCTAGCGAATTATAGAGTAGCGCAGTAAGAGAATACGAGATTATTTCAGGTCAAGAAGGAGATTGAGATAATGAAGTCTGACAGAGCTCTCGTCGCTCATCTCATGAGAAGAGCAGGATTTGGGGCCACCCCCGCGGAACTTGATGAGTTAACAGAATCAAAAACATACGATGAAATTGTTGATGATCTTGTTAACCCTGAAAGATTCGAGGATATAGATACAACCCACCTAGAAAGGTATTACGGTGGTGAGGCGGTAGCTATTCACGTTGGGAAATGGCTCTACCGAATGGCAAATACCAAGAGGCCACTTGAAGAAAAAATGTCCTTATTCCTTCATCATATCTTCCCCGTAGCCTGGGGGAAAAGCGAACATGGACCATCTCTGTACACAGAGATAGAAATGTTTAGAGATGTCGGTTTAAGTAGTTTCCGTGACATATTGCGTGCCTTATCACGAGATCCAGCAATGATATTCTGGCTCGACAACAACGAGAACCACAAAGATGAGATCAACGAAAACTATGGCCGTGAACTACTAGAACTCTTCTCTATGGGAGTTGGCAATTACACGGAAGATGACATAAAAAATGCTTCGAGGGCTTTCACTGGATGGACCTTCAGGCAGCCACTATCTCTCTACCCATATGGCCATCACTCTGCTGATTTCGAGTTCCTACCCGAAGATCATGACTACGGAGAAAAGGAATTTCTTGGTGAAAAAGGGAATTTTGACGGCGATGAAATCATCGACATCATAGTTAAACAACCGGCAGCTGCCCGTTTTATTTCCAGACACCTTTATAACTTTTTCGTTGAAGATGAGGTACAAGTTCCATCCTGGGAAACAGTGCCTCCTAAGGACCCTGAAGCCATTGAGGAATTGGCAACCGCATACATGCAGTCAAAGGGTGATATAAGAACGGTGTTGAAAACATTGTTTAGCTCAGAGTTTTTCAAAAATGCGGCCTCAAGGCCCAAGGTAAAAAGCCCGGCAGAGCTTATAGTCGGTGTAATAAGACAAACGGGTGAGTTCGAAAAGCCTGCTCCTGGGATACATCAATTCGCAGTTACTACTTTGAATGGTTCACCATTCGAAGGGCCACTTGCAATAATGGGCCAACGGCTTATGAACCCACCAACGGTTGAAGGATGGCACACGGGATTTGAATGGATAGACTCAGGAACATTAAGCGAAAGAGTCGGATTTGTTGAGCAACAATTTTCTGACCCAGAAAAACCCGGGGTGTCTGAAATGCTCAAGAGAGCAGGAAGTCTTGACGATGATCCAGAACAGCTGGTTAACAGGTGCTTGGATTTACTTGGAGGTATCAACATCAGAGAGGAGACTAGAGCCTCCCTTGTTGAATATGCTGCCAATCTTAAAGAACAGCAATCTGAAGCAGGTGTTCATAACTTGATTCAAATGACAGCGGCGACTGTTGACTACCAGTTTGCCTAATAGCTATGTGTAATTAGGAATAATGGAATAAATAGAGGTCCATAAAGGGGATAATATGGCAACTAAGAACTTAGAGAAGACCCTTGTAGTCGTGCAGCTTACTGGCGGCAACGACTTTATGAACACTATAGTGCCTTACACAAATGGGCATTATTACGACGCACGAAAAAAAATCGTTATGAGCCAGGAAGATGTCCTACCCATAAATGACACTCTTGCTATAAACAAGAATGCTTCGCCATTTAAGAGACTCTATGATGAGGGAAGAATGGCCATAGTCCAAGGTATTGGATATCCAAATTCAAACAGATCTCATTTCAGAGGGATGGACATTTGGCATACGTGTGAGCCAGACAGAGTAGGTAGTGAAGGTTGGCTCGGACTTGCGGTTAGGGAGATTGATCCTAGAGGAGAAAATGTACTAACTGGAGTTAACGTGGGGCAAGGACTCCCCAGAGCTATGGCCGTCGCCGGCGTTCCTGTGACATCGATAAGTGACCTAGAAGGTTATGGTGTCATGAAAAAAATTGAACAAGAGCAACTCAGAGACAAGGCACTACAAGCCTTCAAAGATATTTACGGACAAGCCATCGGAAGTGGTGTTGTCGCCGAATATATAGGAAAAACGGGGCTTGATGTTATAAGGGGAGCCGACATGCTTTCTGAAGTCGCCGCCAACTACTCATCTTCTGTCGAGTATGCAGACAACTCAATAGCAAAAAGCCTGAGGGATGTCGCAAGAATACACCTAAGCGGTCTAGGAACCAGAATTTTCTACACCAACCATGGTGGATATGACACTCACGCTAATGAATTACCAAGCCACCCAAAGCTTATGTCTGACTTGTCTGGAGCTATATCAGATTTTTTGGATGATCTAGAGGAACACGACGCATCTGAAGACGTTGCAATTCTAGTATTCACAGAGTTTGGACGACGAATGAGGGACAATGGAAGCGGAACAGATCATGGATCAGGAGGAGGCGCCTTCCTATTTGGTAAAAACGTCAAAGGTGGTCTATATTCAGAATATCCTTCGCTAGACCCAGCTGAGTGGGAACATGGCGAAGACCTCAAACACACAATTGACTTTAGAGGAATCTACGGGACAGTACTCGAGCAATGGCTAGGGCTTGAAGCTCGACCCATAGTGAAAGGTGAATTTGAACAAATATCACCTTTCTACATGTAGTTCAGGGAGGAAGTAACATGGCTAGACCACACGGCATACTGAGAGCGGGATTTCCGTACCTAACAACGCTCGGAATGAGACGCGTAACCAATTTCCCTACTGACGTGGCTTTCGGGGAAGACAATAAACTATTTATATTAATGAGGTCAGAAGGCGCGGCGACCATACGGATTTGGTCAGTCGACGATATGGAACAGCTCACTGACGAATTAGAAGGTTTTGGAAGCTACGGAAGCGAAGATGGCCAATTCGTATGGCCTGTGAGCATGATCAATGGACCTGACGGCGACTTATTTATAAGTGATGAATGGAACCACAGAATTACCCGTCTAAACCAGAAAGGTGAATTTGTAAGCAAATTTGGAGTACAAGGTGATGGAGACGGTGAATTTGACGGGCCATCTGGTTTCGCTTTCGATCCAGACGGAAATATTGTTGTAACCGACTCAAAGAATCACAGGATACAAAGATATTCATTAGACGGGAAATATCTCGGTGGATTCGGAACATTTGGTTCCGGAGAAGGTGAGTTCAATCTTCCCTGGGGACTTGATGTAGATGAAAACGGCGATATATATGTCGTCGATTGGGGCAATCACAGAGTCCAAGTATTCGATACTGATGGGAATTTCAAAAATTCATTTGGAGAACATGGAAATGGGGAAGGCCAATTCGAAAGGCCCACGGGCGTCACAGTAGATTCACATGGGGATGTATACGTTTCAGACTGGGGAAATAATCGAGTACTACAATTCAATGCTGAAGGGCAATACATTTGGAGTTTCAACGGCGACGCTACTCTTTCAAAAGTGGCCAGAAATTACATGTTAACCAACGCAGTTTCTAACCGTCTCAGGGAGACAGGAAGAATTGAGCACGAAAGGTATCTACGTAGGCCCAGATCAGTGAGAATAGACAGTGAATTCAGGTTGTTTATACCTGATTACGAATCTTATCGCATACAGGTTTATCAAAAAGACTTCATAGAATTAGATGAGACTCAATATTCGGCTCCACTCAGGAACCCAACATTAGAAGTTACCTGATTAGATACATTTAACTTTGGGGGAACTGTCATATATAAATGGCAATTTCCCCAAATATACGTTCCAGTCTTTCACGGTGATGGTCAGGCAAAGTGGGGTCCTCAAGAGCCTGTATATTCGACTCCAGATGGCTAATTTTGGACGTTCCCGTAAGAACTGTAGATATAGCTCTGTGATCGGCAGCAAATTTGTACCCTGCATCCACAATGGACCCAACTTCACCATCCACTAACCAACCCAGAGGATCAGTACTAGATATATCACTCTCTGATATCAACCCTTCACGTTTCCAGTTCTTTATTTGAGTAGACAACAATTCAGGATCAGGTAATTTCTCACGTATAACAGCCATATTTAAAACACCGATGTCGTGTTCTTCACATAATGGTAATGCCTCTTTCCCTGCGTACTGATTGAGAATCCCATATTTGAGCATAACGGTATCCCAAAGTTCAGGATCTTCCCTCAATCCCATTGTTACAACCCTGTGGTCAGGCTCCACCATGAATTGTTCACTAAATCCTATGAACCTTATTTTTCCCTGCTCTCTGGCCTGAACCATCACCGGATATAATTCGTCCACAACCCTGTAGTAATCACTTGAATTCAAAACATGGAATTGCATGATATCTATATGATCAGTTGACAGTCTGTTCAATGAACGGTCTATGGAAAACATTATTTCTTCGGGGCTACGTAATTCTCCATCGCGTCTCTTATAGGCACATTTTGTCGCTAGATAATATGATTCTCTATCAACATCAGTTAGTGACCTTCCCAAAATTGTTTCACTGTCCCCATACACCTCAGACGAATCAATAAGATTGATTCCGAGATTCAAAACACTTTTTATGAGATGATCCTGTTCCTGTGGAGTTAACCCGGTATTCTGACCAAGCTTACTCGGCCCGCCTGATCCAAAACTCACTAGGGAAACTTCAAGATTGGTCTTACCCAGTCTGCGATATTTCACTTTTCACCTTTATTCAACTGGAATTGCTACTGACACGCGTGGCACATTGCCAACGGCTCTGGTAGTGTGTCCCTGACCATCAAGATCCTCGGCTAGCATTACGTCTCCCGCGCCCAGTTTGTAAATAGAACCGTCGCCAAGCCCAATCTCAACTTCTCCTTCCAAAGTAATGATAAATTGCCTTCGGGGAGCAGGATGCCAGTCTATGAAATTTCCTGGCTCGTGTTTTCTAAAAACCATCTCAACTACCGGCATAACGTCAGGCACATCATAAGTCTCCATATGTGATTGTCCGTCTTCACCTGTATAAAGTCTGTAGAACATTTTATTCTCCAAAATAACTTTTACTTTGCCGTCAATCCACCGTCTACGGGCAATTCCACGCCGGTTATATATGATGCTTCGTCAGATGCCAAAAAAAGTACTGCATTCGCCACTTCCTCAACCAACCCTACCCTGTTCATAGGAACATCCTTCACCATGATTTCTCGGGTAGTGGCTGCGGCAGTCACAGTAGCCTCGCGCATGGCAGGCAATATTCCGGGATGAACCGAATTAACCCTTATACCCTTTTCAGCATATTGTATTGCCGCGGACTTGGTCATAATACGCACGGCTCCTTTAGATGCGTTGTATCCCATGTGTGTGTACGTTTGGCCAACTATGCCCGATATAGAGGATATATTTACAATAGAGCCACTGCCTTTTTTTTTCATTACCCCTAATGCATATTTCATACCCAGAAAAACTCCCCGCGCATTAACACCCATCACACGATCATAGGTGTCGACACTTAGAAGATCAGCATGAACCGAACCGCTGATTCCCGCATTATTAACTAAAATATCCAGAACACCATATCTTTCCACAATTCCATCTATAGCTTTTTGCCATTCCGTTTCCTTTGTAACGTCAAGTTTAAGGAACTCAGCAACACCTCCTCCCGTGTTTATGGTTTCAACGAGCTGACTTCCCTCATCTTCCAAAATATCGGCTACAATGACGCGTGCACCTTCACGAGCAAACAATATTGACTCTGAAGCCCCCATTCCATGAGCCCCGCCTGTAATCAATGCAACCTTTTTTTCTAACCTCATTTAATACTCCTATTTGTCTTCCCTTATCTATAGAAAACATGCCGCCATGCAAATTTAGATTTTGATTTCTCTTGGTCTACCTGTGACAGGATTCAATGGATCGTTGAATCCTTTTCCTGTATGTTCCCCAGGAGGTATCAAATCATCTATTTTTAATAATGCGTCTTCGGTTATATCCCAGCCAACAGCTCCAAGATTATCCTCATACTGATCAAAAGTACGAGGCCCTATGACAGCAGAAGAAACCAGTGGATTCCCGATAACCCAATTTAAAGCAAACTGGGAAAGAGTTTTATCGTGGGATTTGGATAATTCCATTAAATCCCCAACAATATTAAGACTCTCGTCACGCAATTCTGTTTGATGAATACGATCATCACCTCGTGCAGCTCTAGACCCTGCGGGCAACTCATCTCCAGACAGATATTTGCCGGTCAATACCCCTCTTGCCAAGGGACTGTAAACCATTGATCCTACCCCAAAAGCCCCACAGAACGGCAATAGCTCAACCTCTATGTCTCTATTGAACATGTTGTATAAATCTTGCACAACTGAAACCTGGGGCAACCTTAACGCATCCAAAATCGCTAAAGCGTCTCTTACTTGCCAAGCTTTATGATTAGACATCCCTATGTATCGAATTTTCCCTTGAGACAACAATATACCCAGCGACTCCAAAGACTCTTCCAGGGGCGTTAACGGGTCAGGCCTGTGAAGCATATAAACGTCTATATGATCCGTTTGTAATCTACGAAGGCTATTTTCAACCTCCTGTAGTATGTGATAACGACTGAGACCTCCATCATTTGGTCCATTACCCATTGATGCATTGACCTTGGTTGTTAAGACGACTTCATTCCTACGCCCAAGTAATGCCTTACCAACGATTTCTTCTGAGAGTCCGTTGTTGTAACCGTTCGCAGTATCTATAAAATTTATTCCGTCATCTAAGGATCTATGAACAATTTTTACGGAATCCTGTGCATTTGTAGCCCCACCAAACATCATCGTTCCCAGACAGAGTTGGGAAACCTTTAAACCTGATTTACCAAGATTTACATACTTCAAGTTACATCTCCATGAAAAGTGATTTTCCACCAACAACTATTTAATCTAAATTTCTAAATGTGGCCAACAACTTTATATGTTATCTCCCCCACTATACCAATCCCACAATAACTATATTTAGCAAATCTGTGACGTTAAAAACATTAGGATAGCTAACTAGGAAAACCCATATGCCATAAAAATGAACCTCTACATAATACAAACAACTCTGAATATGACTATGAAAGCTTGGTAATACATATAAAATAGTAATGTGAGACTTGGAATCCCATGAAAACAGCGTTACAACGCTGCAAAAGGTTCATTATTCAATGAATGTGATACGGATCGTCACAATAGCTGCATTTGCAGCATCTATACTTTCTTTATTCGCCTCCAGTATGACATTTGCGGATCACTCTACGGATAAAGGTGAGATAAAGAAATTCACCTCTGACGGCTATTTTGTTACTAATATATTAAAAGTAGAAATCGATGGAGCTATTCAACCTTCAACAGCTTCGTATATGGATCGGTTAGTCAAACACTCGAACGATTCAAATTATCAAGCAATTTTGATTGAACTGAATACGCCAGGCGGAATGCTAGAACCTACAAGATCAATTGTCATGGATATATTGATGTCTAATATTCCCGTCATAACCTACGTCACTCCAAGTGGAGCAAGAGCAGGGTCTGCAGGTACGTTTATAGTGGCGGCCTCCCATATTGCCGCAATGTCTCCGGGAACGAACATTGGGGCCGCAACCCCCGTTGGCGCCTCAGGAGAGGACCTTGAAGAGACAATGAAATCGAAAATCTCCCAGGATGCGACAGCACTTCTGAGAAGTATTGCTGAACAGCGCAACAGGGAGGCAGGCCCCCTGGAAAACACTGTCTTAACATCAGCTTCCTACACTTCTGAAGAAGCTCTAGAGCTTGGCATAATTGATCTTGTCGCAGAAAGCACATCTCAATTGCTAGAGGAAATATCGGGAATAGATATCGTAACTTCAAATGGATTGGTTACCCTAGACACTTCTGGCGCTTCACTTATCGAATTTGAGAAAACATTACTAGAAAAATTCCTGGATGCGATTGGAAATCCAAATATTACGTTCATATTGCTAACCATTGGTAGTATCGGACTAACACTTGAATTTCTACAACCAGGAATATTGGTGGGAGCATTCGTTGGAATACTTGGATTATCGTTGGCATTTGTTGGCCTAGGGCAACTACCGGTGAACTGGCTTGGCTTAGCTTTAATAGCTGCTTCATTTATTTTATTTTATTTTGAGGCGCAAGCTCCCGGAATAGGTTTATATATGATCGGTGGATTAATATCCTTTGTTCTAGGAGGGTTTCTGTTATTCGGAGGAATGACACCTGACTTGCCCGGATCTTCTTTTTCAGTGAATACCTGGTTAATAGGTGGAACGAGTACCGTATTGGCCATATCGATGCTACTTTCAATCAAGGCTATTGCCGAAGCGTCAGGCCGTTCCGAAAAACCTATCTCAGCAAAAACTCTTGGCGCATTAGGTGTCGTCAGAACAAAACTAGATCCTCAAGGAACCGTCCAAGTGGGCTCAGAGTTATGGAGCGCAGAATCCTATGAAGGAGCAATTGAAATAGAAATTGGAGAAGAGGTTGTTGTCAAACAAATAGATGGTTTAAAAATACTTGTATCAAAAACTCAAGACATTGAATCCAACAAAAATGAGGAGGAGGAAAGAGAATGATACCCATAATAAAAATCGTCAGACAGTACGAAAGATTAGCAGTATTTACATTAGGTAAATTTAATGAAAGAAATGGCCTGAGAGGTCCCGGACTACAAGTACTAATCTGGCCATTTCAAACAGCTTCTAAGATAGACCTGCGGGAAGAAGTCATAAATATACCTCGGCAGACCAACATAACCAGAGATAATGCTCCAATTGACATCGATTTCCTAGTTTACCTAAGGCCGATAGACACTGAAGCCCAGAAAGTAGTACTCGAAGTCGTCAATTATCATCAAGCTGTTATAGGAATGGCGACGACCATATTAAGAGCAGTCATAGGAGAAATGAATCTTGATGACGTTTTATCTCAGAGAGAGACCATAAACCAGCAACTTCGAATCAAGTTAGATGAGACCACAGGCAGATGGGGTATCAAGGTGTCTGCAGTCGAAATCAAGGAAATAGAACCAGCTCCTGAAATACAGGAAGCGATGAATCGTCAAATGTCTGCTGAAAGGATCAGGCGTGCAGACGTAACTGAGGCTGAAGGTAAAAGGCAAGCCGCTATAGCAATTGCAGAAGGTGATAAACAGGCCGATATCTTGAGGGCAGAAGGCCATAGACAGTCTGAGATATTGACAGCAGAGGGTGATCAACAAGCTGCTGTTTTAAGAGCTGAAGGATTTAGTACAGCCCTTGATCGTATTTACCAGGTAGCAAGCGGAGTAGACACCAATACTCTCAGTTTGCAATATTTTGAAACCTTAAAAGAAATGGGTAAAGGCGAATCAACCAAATTCATATTCCCCATGGAATTCACAAAATTATTGGGTCCATTTGCAGCGGCAATGGGAACTAAAAATGAGGGTAGAGATAGTGACAATAACTAATACGTTTTGTCAGTTTCTCTCAGCAATTTTGTCGTCTGTAGCAACCTCGTGGAATTCAATCTCATATGACTTCACCAAGGGTAGCATCTCCAAATTTGCTTCTTTAACAGCTTCGGGAACCTTTGGAGATCGGTTAGCTTCTATGGTTTCTTGAGTCCATTCTGCACACACGGACATATCTGGTGCCGGAGTACCTGCGCCAGATATGTAAACCATGGCTGAGTTTCTCCCATTTTCACTTTCATATGCATTACAAATAGTCCTTAAAAGTTTTGCAACCTGCCAAACATCCTTACGTTCTACTTTGCATACTCTTCTCACTAAAAACATTAAGTTCACTCCGTATTTAAATTCATTCTAAGCTACATCTAACCCGGTATGTAATCAAGCAACTCTACAGGCAAAAGACTGCTGCATATACTCTTCAGGTGTATCCTTTCAAGTAACGCAAAATGCAATCGAAATACTCTAGACTAATACCGAACCCAAGTTACAGCTATCTGGCTCTTACTTCCAGTGCGATCTCAATACTAGCTACAGCCCTAGATAGGGGGGCAGTAAATATAGTACTCCCAAACATATCAGAGCGATTTTCCACTGATATACCCACAGTCCAATGGGTTTCTGTCATATATTTGCTATTGGTTGCTGTGTTGCTTTTACCCATGGGAAGACTTTCCGATATTGTAGGAAAAAAGAAAGTCATTATAACCGGGCTGATCATTTTCACAGCTGGCGGATTCCTGTGCTCAATATCTCCATATTTTTTGACACTACTGTTTGGAAGATTATTACAAGGGATTGGAGGGGCTATGATTCAGGGCACTTCTTTTTCGATTGCTGTTGATAGTTTCGGGGAGCACCAGCGAGGCAAATCCGTGGGACTTGTCCTTATATTCGTGGGAATTGGAAATATTCTGGGGCCCGCCTTAGGAGGAACAATTGCATCAATAGCGGGATGGCGTAGTGTATTTATTTTTACTTCTTTAATAACTGCAATAGGAGCGTTGCTGGCATCCATAACGTTAAAAAACGAATCACCACGTAAGGGAAAAATAGAAGGCCTTGATTGGATTGGGACTCTTTTCTGTATTTTAATGCTGATATCCCTGTTGCTCGGAATCACCATGACATCTCAAACCCGTTTTGGATTCTTTAACTCCTATATTTTTTATGTAGCATCTTTCTTGTTTGCACTTCTATTTACTTGGAGATCCTTAAATTCAGAAAATCCAATACTGGAGCTACGATTATTTGCAAAACCAATTTTTGCATTATCTGTAACAGCCAACCTATTATGCTTTATAGGAATGGGATCAATACTTTTCTTGCTGCCCTTCTACTTAAGATATGTACAGGGATTAGACCCTATTGAAGTCGGCAGTGTTTTTATTCCGGCTGCCATAGCTATGTCTATAATCAGTCCGATTTCGGGAAGGCTATCAGATCGATTTGGTAACAATTTTTTCACTACTGGTGGGCTTATATCTTGTGCAATAGGTTTAACTATTCTATCGACGCTAGATGAAACCTCTCCCGTCTGGCTACCTTATCTCGCCGTTATACCTGCATCAGCAGGTATGGGAGCATTTTATGGACCAAATAATAGTGCAACCCTGTCACAAGCTAATGAGCAAATCCAAGGTGCCGTAATAGGTTTTATTAACCTAGTCAGAAACTCAGGAAACTTAATATCTATACCTATATCAGTAGTTTTGGTTACGGCCATTATGGGATCAATGGGATTCCAACCTGACCTATCAGTCGTCACTAACAATTCCGACCCTGATCTGCTTAAATCCTTTATGAAAGGAATGAATACTTCCTTTCTTGTTCTAGCGGCAACGACAACTGCAGGAGCGATAATTTCGCTATATAGACCAAAAAGTTAACTGACTAATTGTTTATTAATTTGATCAACGATCTTGAACAGATCCGTCGTACCCTATTGGTGTATCTAATATTTTGGGGTTTTCAGCCAAAGAAAGTGCTGATTCATTCAACTCTATTCCTAATCCAGGTCCTTCAGGGACGACTAAATAACCTTCCTCCAGTTTTAAGGGGGACAATAATAGATCACTTTTAGGAGGTTCCGATTCCCCTGTATATTCCTGGAGAGCAAAATTTGGGATACAAGCATCTAGCTGGACACATGCAGCTGTACTTACCGGAGAGAGTGGATTATGAGGGATAACTTTTACATGGTTGGCTTCAGCCATAGAAGCTACTTTTTTAGACCCCGTCAACCCTCCACAAAGGCACAAATCAGGTCTCACATATGAAGCCCCTCCTGACTCCAGGAGTTGTTGGTACTCAAAAATAGTCGTGAATCGTTCACCTGTTGCTATGGGTACCGCACATTTATCCGCAACTTCTCCCATTACAGACGGACTATCAGGAAGCATCGGGTCTTCATAAAAAAAGAGATTGAATTCCTCTAATCTCCTACCTAAACCTATGCTTTCTGCTGGAGACATCTGCCTATGAATTTCTACACATATATCAATGTTAGGCCCGACAGATGATCGCACCGCAGCTACTCTTTCAACGGCCTGGGTTGACCACTCACTATAAGATTTATGCAAGTAATAATCTGAAGGAAATGGGCTAAATCTTACAGCTGTGAATCCATCGGATACTGCCCTGGCTGCATCTTTCGCAAGATCATCAACAGATCCCCCATCGCCGGAGCCAACGTGCATATAGCATCTAACCTTGTCCCGAGTTTTACCGCCCATAAGGTCATATATTGGCACGCCGAGTCTTTTACCTTTTATATCCCATAGGGCTATATCTATTGCAGATAGGGCACCTTGAACAACTGATCCCATAAAGTGGGAAGATCTATACAACCACTGATAATGATGTTCAATCTGGTGAGGGTCCTTACCAATTAAATAAGGTTCCATAGTTTCAATCATAGTTTTAGTCGGACGTTGCCACCCGTGTACTCCTCCTTCTCCTATCCCCACTGTTCCATCTTCACAATGAATCTTGAGCAACAACCATCTGTCCCAAAGAAACGTTTCCAATTTTTCAATCTTTGTTGGCTTTGTCAATTTTCCCCCCTTTAGTTCATTATCTATTTTGATTTGAAAGATATATTCAAAATCATGTATGTCCTACTTTGTAAGTAATCCGATATTAACACTGAAAATATCAAATTCATCATGAAAACTCATGACATATTGCCGATCATCTAGGCACTATGACATACTTCGTATCTGCAAAATAATTACATTGATCTCGTCCAGGAAAGGTACCTAACATGTCACAACTTATGTCCGGTAAGCAAGCCGTTTTAGAAATGCTGAAAGCCGAAGGAATTGAATACATTTTTGGAAACCCCGGAACAAGTGAAGGTCCTCTAATCGACATGCTGGGGGAATATCCCGAATTTAAATATGTCATGGCTTTGCAAGAAAGTGTAGCGATGGGAATGGGGGAATCTTATGCCCGTTCCACTAATAAAACATCCTTCGTCAGCTTACATGTGGACAGTGGCCTCGCAAACGGAATAGCACTAATGCTTGATGCCCTTAATACAGGTACACCCATGGTGGTAACTTCTGCCAACTACGACGCTAGAAAAATCAATGAAAATAAAACAGACTTAGCTGAACTCGTAAAACCAGTCACAAAATGGGCTGTAGAACTGGACCTGCCTGATCAAATACCTAGTGTAATGAGAAGGGCTTTTAATGAAGCTAACAGTCATCCAAAAGGTCCCGTTTACGTAGGATTCACTGCAAATGCCCTCGAAGGTATGGCAGAGATGAACATTATTCCGTCATCCCCTGTTTATGACAGCACCAAACCGGATCCTGAGGGAATAAAAGAAGCAACAGACCTACTCATGAAATCTCAAAATCCTCTTTTAATAGTTGGTGACAGAGTATCCGACGATGATGGGATGGATGCAGCTGTAGAATTAGCCGAACTTACGGGTATGCCTGTATACCAATCACGTGGAGCAGAGGTGTCTTTCCCGACAACACATCCACAATATCTGGGTATACATTCACTGAGGGTTTCCGAAAACAGGGAGGCATTGAGGCAACACGACTTAATTCTGACAGTCGGGATGGATACTTTTGATGAACTATTCTATTGGGGTGACGTAATACTGGATGATTCCACCAAACTTATTCACATTGATCCTATACCCGGAAGAGTTGGAAAAACGGAGCCTACAGATATTGGAATCATATCGAACTGTAAAACAGCTCTAGAAGCCATAAATCAAACTCTAAAGGGTAGTACCGAATCCTATGAAAACAAAGAACGCAAGGATCACACAGTTGAGTTAGCTAGCTTAAAACGAAAAAGTTACGAAGACAGCGTATCGGACAGATGGAAAAACACTCCCATGTCGCCTGCAAGGATGATGTATGAGTTGTCAGAATCTGTCCCAGACAACTCCATAATAGTAGACGACTCTGTAAGTAATAGAGCTGCTGTCAGACATTATTTCCAAGGTAAGGTAAGAGACGACATAAGAGGTGTCAGAGGGCAATCTATCGGTGGAGGGATTGGCGCGACAATGGGAACAAAATGTGCCTTCCCTGAAAGACCTGTATTTGGAATTATTGGTGACGGCAGTGCAATGATGACCATACAGGGACTATGGACCGCAGCCAACGACAACATTCCTTGTGTATTTGTGATCTGTAACAACGGGATGTACAGAGTTTTGAAAGTTAATTTCAACATATATCAAACCGAATTACTTGAGGAGACAGAACCGGCTGGGGAAAATCTTCTTTATTCAAATTTTGACACACCATTTGATATCTCAGAAATAGCAAAGGGCATGGGCCTACATGCAGAGAGAGTAACGGACCCTCTAGAAATATCCGGTGCCGTAAAAAGAGCTCTTTCAACGGGGGGCCCCTCATTAATAGACATAGTTATAGACGGCTCTTTATAACTTGTTTTACAAAAGCGCCCTAGTATAGAAAATTGCCTATTTCGCAATGTTTCGGTATATTATTTGTGGCTCGGATAACATAGCCGGGTCGGGGGAGAATATTCTCGCAAATCGAATAGAGTCGCTGAGGAAGTGGTGCCAAAAGCGCCTACAAGACCTCTCGGCACACGCTGATGTGATGCTTTTTAAGCGTTTTTTAGTAAAAAACGAACGCTACATTCAATCGAGTTGTTACTCGTGACCAACCAATGAAAACGCAATGCCCGTTGCGTTATTTACCATCGAATTTTCGTTAAACCGATCGTCGGCATTGATTGCGTGAATCTTAATT
>CAYFIW010000004.1:20052-65174 GCA_964343265.1 uncultured Dehalococcoidia bacterium
TACCATCGAATTTTCGTTAAACCGATCGTCGGCATTGATTGCGTGAATCTTAATTAGTTAAAGAGATTTCCCTAAATGATTAGTCATAAAAAAGGAGGAATAAATGAGATTAATCACTAGAAAAAGTGCTCCAGTAGTATTGCTGATGATGGCATTATTATCTGCAAGTATATTGATGACAGCTTGTTCATCAGATCCAGAAGTGGTCGAGAAAATAGTTGAGGTTGAAGTACCTGTAGAAGTAGAAAAAATTGTCGAAAAATCGGTCGAGGTTGTGAAAGAGGTGGAGGTAGAAGTACCGGTTGAAGTAGAAAAAATTGTCGAGAAAGAGATCGAGAAGGTAGTGAAGGAGATTGTGGAGGTAGAGGTAGAAAAGATCGTCGAGAAAGAAAAAATCGTTGAGGTTTTGGTCGAAGTACCAGTTCCCGAAGGCCCAAAAAGAGAAATAGTATTTGGCGGACTTAACTGGGACAGTGCTTTAGTACAAAATGGCATAGCACGATACATAGTCGAACACGGTTATGGTCACGAGACTTCTCAGATAGAAGGAGCCACCGTTCCACTATTCCAGGGATTGCGAAAAGGTGACATAGACATCACCATGGAAATCTGGCTTCCTAACCAGAATGTAGTATGGAACGAAGCAGTAAAAGCCGGAGAGGTTATACCTGTTGGTAAGAGCCTTGAAGACAACTGGCAGAGCACATTCCTGATACCTGCCTACGTGCAGGCAGCTAATCCTGGTCTAGATTCTGTGGAAGACCTGAAAGAGGAACAGTACAAATCCTTATTTGCAGAAGCAGATAGTGGAGGTAAAGCTGTACTTTATGGCTGTATTGCCGGATGGGCCTGCAGAGGTGTTCAAGAGGGAACTGACGCTGGTGTAGGGCAGATAGCTGCCTACGGCTTGGAAGATCACGTTGAACTCAGAGACCCAGGAGACTCCGGTCTACTGGCCGCTGCCATTGAGGGTGCATTCAAAAAAGAAGAGCCTATTCTTTTTTACTACTGGGGACCAACAAAGCTGATGCTTGATCTCGAGTATCCGGAAAAGGTTATCGACCTGGAACAGCCAGATCCCAGCACCTGCGCCAACAACGACCCGGTGCACGGATGCGCTTTCCCACCAGCTGAAGTAATGATCGCCATGAATACTAATTTGGTTGAAGATGCTCCGTATCTGATTAAGTTCTTTAATAATTGGGACTGGTCGGCCGGAAATCAATTGGCCGCTGATGGCTGGTATGGTGCTAATTCCGAAAATTATGACACGGCAGAAGAAGCGTTTGAGGCTACAGCAGTCTGGTATCTTAGCAATAATGATGCCTGGAAGAGCTGGGTTCCAGACGATATTCTTGAAAACGTCCTAGGAGCCCTTGCAAACGAGGGATAAAATCTAGTACTACAATGTGACCCCATATAAATGGGGCCAGTAACTTGGGGGCCTGTCTTTACTGACAGGCCCCCTTTTTTATTAATAACAAAATAATCCTTGCCTTATCATTGACACTTACATGCAAAATCGGATCTAAGCCTAGATTGTTCTTGTAACGCGAATAATTACAAAATGAAAATAATCAGATAACTTTACCAAAATGTAATCGCTTATATACGTGAGGATGTAGGAAAGGGTTTAATAGTTTAGCAACCGCAAATAATACAGGGACGAGCCCCGACAGTGTGTTCTCGTGTTGAATGTGACCCGGTTGGGTTGTCACATAACCTACAAACTTTCTTTATATTATTTTCGGTTCTCTATGTATCCCTGCGAGATTCTATCAATAATTATTGCGAGGATCACAATACCGCAACCTGCAATGACAGCTTCGCCCGATTTCAATTGCCCCATTGCTCTCAATACCTCTATACCCAACCCACCTGCACCTACCATCGCAGCGATTGTAGACATAGCCAGAGCCATCATGACGGTTTGGTTTATTCCAGCCATTATAGTAGGAATTGCCATGGGTATTTGTATCTTGAAAAGCAATTGCATATTGCTGGATCCAAAGGATTGACCGGCTTCAACCACAGAAGGATCGACCTGTCTTATTCCCAAATTTGTGAGTCTTATACATGGGGGAAGAGCATAGAGAACCGTAGCAAAAATAGCAGCCACATTTCCCAACCCAAAAAGCATAATACCAGGTACCAGATACACGAAACTCGGCATGGTTTGCATTGTATCCAACACAGGCCTTATCCCAGTGTCTACAACATTACTTCTAGCAGCGAAAATTCCTACTGGAATCCCAATAGCTATTGCCAAAAATACAGACACTATCATTATTGCTACTGTCACCATGGTAGGTTCCCACAGATTCACCAAAGCCAGGGCAAATAAACCTGTAACCGACATGACGGCAATCTTCAGAGAAGAAACCTTCCAACCAATAATAAAAATCACACCCATCATTATTGGCCATGGAATCCATACCAAGAAATCTCTTAATTTTCCTAATACAACCTTAATGGCATCACTGACTGCATCAAAAAAATCGCCAAACGTGACTATTATCCAGTCTATTGCATCATCAACTCCACCCTCTACCTCACTACTAATGTTCACGGGGAAATCAAGAGCGAACTCAATTTCAGCACCGTGAACCATCCAAGACAAAATTATTGTAGCGAGAATAACTGCAACCGGGTAATAAAATCTTCTGCTGATTTTTTCATTCACGCCGCTTGCTTCGGATGAGTGTCCACCATCATCTGCTTCTTTTTTGTCATCCGAAGAGATTAAGGGCATGCCGCTAAAAGGAGAGCTTTTCTTTAATTTATCCAATATAGTCATTTGGTCTCTTTTTTTGATTCTAGTCACTAGTTATTGCCCATGGGTTTCAATTAGTTTGTAACTTCAAAAACCATATTGATTATGGCACTGCTATTCAGAGAGCGCGTTCAACATTGAAGTTTGCGTAATAACCCCCAATAAATTACGTTCCGAATCTACAACCGGAATAGGCGTCTCAGAGGAGGACAATCTTCCGATTGCCGACTTTATATTGCTAGAACGACTCACTGAATCGGGCGATTTTTCCATGAAGCGATCTATATCTTCTATCGAGATCGCTTTTTCAATATCCGATCTCATCAGAACACCCAACGAAGATCCTGATTCATTAACAAATGCCACGTGTCTGGCCTCAGTTGTATTCACTTTACTCTTTAATTTATCCAGGTCAGTAGAATAGGTATATGTCAAATCTGGAGAAACTGAAACTGATGAGGCATTAAGAACCCTGTCTTTAGAAACATCTTCCGTAAATTCAGAAACAAATTCATCCGCTGGATTCATAATTATTTCCCTGGGGGTTCCCATTTGAATAATCTCACCATCACGCATGATAGCTATCCTGTCTCCCACAGAAACCGCTTCATCCAAGTCGTGGGTTATAAATACCATAGTCTTCTTCAATTCTTTTTGAAGATCAGCAAGTTCAGACCTCATTTGGCGTCTTATTAAGGGATCTAACCCGCTAAATGGCTCATCCATCAGCAAAATTTCAGGTTCCACAGCAAGCGCCCGAGCTAATCCTACGCGCTGTTGCATTCCGCCACTCAACTGTCTAACTCTAGATCTTTCCCAACCGCTTAAACCAACTAGATCGAGCATCTTTTGTGCTCTTTCATAACGTTCCTCTCGTGACATACCTTTTACTTCCAGTCCATAGCATGCATTGTCCATGACATTTCTGTGAGGTAAAAGACCGAAATTCTGGAACACCATAGAGATCTTACTTCGTCTGAATTCTTGGAGCGCACTGTCATCCAGTGATGTGACGTCCTCTTGCTCTACAAATATATTTCCTGAGGTAGCCTCAATTAACCGGATCAGGCACCTTACTAGAGTGGATTTACCACTGCCGGACAACCCCATCACCACAAAGGTTTCCCCTTTTTCAACGTTAAATGAAACATCCCTGAGAGCTACTACTTGACCAAATTCTTCTTGGATCTCTGCTCGGGACTTACTTAAATTCTCACTCTCAAGAGCACTAGAAGGATTCCTTCCAAAAACCTTCCAGAGATTGTTAACTACTATTTCATGTTCAACCTGTTGCTTTTCAACCGTCATAAATTACATTATCTTCCTGTATATATATGCGTCACTCCCAAAAAGAGACTTAGATTTTTATCAATTATTAATACACAACCTCACACAGGAGAGTTGAGCTAAGAGCAGATCCACGCACTAAACCAAACCGACATTGCGTCGTAATGAGGAGATTACCATCCATTTCAACGGAGGCTCTCCTGTTCGAATTTTGAGACTACAAACCTTCTCAATGTGACCCTATGGAAACATTCATTGGCACATATGTCAAACGAAACCCCATCTGAAAAAACCAAATACGTCAGCTTTACTTGAAACCGGTTGCGGTATTTATCCTCTTCCTACATATGGCATTTTTGTTGCCATAATGGTGATAAATTGAACGTTAGCATCCAAAGGCAAATTACTAATATATAAAACCGTTTCACCTACATGTTCAACGTCAAAGGTCGGCTCAGCTATAGTTTCTCCACTAGCCTGTGGAACTCCATTCGACATCCTCTGAGTCATCGGCGTTGCCGCATTGCCCACATCAACCTGACTACAGGCTATATCGTATTTCCTACCATCCAAAGATATAGATTTCGTAAGCCCAGTTATGGCGTGCTTGGTAGCTGTGTACGCAACTGAGTCTGGTCTGGGTGTATGAGCAGAAATCGATCCATTGTTTATTATTCGCCCTCCCATCGGATCCTGATCTTTCATAATCCTGATCGCATGCTGAGCACAAACAAAGCTACCGGTGAGGTTAGTGTCAACAACCCTCTGCCAATCTTCTAGCGGCAAGTCCTCCATATTTGTCCGGGGAGCACCGATACCGGCGTTATTAAACAAGACATCCAAACGCCCGAATGTATTCTTAACCTGGTCAAAAAGATTCCCTATTGATTTAGGGTCGCCTACATCCGTGGATACTGCTATCCCGCGGGAGCCATCATCTCCAGCCAATTCAATAGTCTCCTTAAGAGGGTCCTCTCTTCTTCCCGCTAACGCTACCGAATATCCATCTTTTAGTAGAAGTAAAGCTGAGCTTCTTCCTATACCACTACCAGCACCTGTTATTACCGCTACTTTTCCGTTTGAATCCATCAAAATCTCCCTTCACTTATATATAAACAGTACAATTCTATAGCAATACCGCATTTATCTCTAAATTTCTTTTTAATATGCTTTTATTTATCATCACTTCAAATAAATGACGTAAAGTTCATTCGGCCACACATTATAGACATACAAAACTGTAAAGACTGCTGATGAATGAAATTCAGTTATAAAGTGAAAATATTATTCGCTACCGAAGTCCAATGAATGTTTACAAAACTTACATCTGTGAATAGCTAATGCATACTAGAGAAATATGGACAGATAGCCGTATTTGGGCACTTGCTCTTGCGGAAACTACCATATGGGCAGGTATATTTTATGTATTTCCTCCCATGATTCTGAGATGGAATGATCACTTTGGATGGTCAATATCTGAAATTTCACTCGGCCTAACTTTTGCACTTATGGCTTCTGCAATCACAAGTGTGATATCCGGGAGACTAATCGACAAGGGGTGGTCAAAATTGTTAATGACCGGAAGCTCACTTTTTGCAGCAATTTTGATATCACTGCTGACCCAAATTACTGAACTTTGGCAATTCTATATCGTATGGATTTTAACAGGAATAACATTTGCTGGGTGTTTATATGACCCATGTTTTTCGCACTTGACAAAGGAGTTCAATAAAGACGCAAAAAAAGCCATAATCATGGTTACATTATTTGCAGGATTCGCTAGCACAATTTCCTACCCAACCTATAGTTTTATCTCAAATAATTATTCCTGGGAAACTGGGATCTATTTCTTCTCGATTCTGATCTGTTTATTTACTGTTCCTCTATTCTGGTATGGAACTTCTCCAAAAGATTCAAAATTTAAGGAAAGATGGTTCAAGTATAAATCTAACCAATTTCAAGAATCGTCAACACAAACAACGCCATTTTCATCAGCCATTGTCCCTGTGATAAAGACCCCAGTTTTCTGGGCTTTATTTATTGGGCTAGCAGTCTTTCCTGTCAATCAAGGTATGCTTGGAAGTCAAATTTTTCCAATCCTAGAAAACGTGGGAACTTCTAAAAATCAAGCATTGATTTTCGCTTCATTCATAGGGCCAATGCAAGTTGCAGCTCGATTAATCTTGTTTGTATCGGAATCAACCTTGAGAAAAAGCATATCAATGACCCATGCGGCTATTTTTTGTCTTTTTTGTCTAGCAATTTCTAGTTTGGTATTAGTTCTTGGAACTGGCAATACTCTGACCGTTCTAATATTTGTTGTACTGCAAGGTGGCCCACAAGGTATAGTCAGCATAATTAAACCAGTATTAACGGCAGAGTTATTAGGCCGTTCTAATTTTGGGGTAGTCGCCTCAACAGTGGGTCTAGGTTCAATATTGAGTTTTGCACTGTCACCTGCAATAGCCGGGATAATCGCTGACAGGTGGAACTACGATTCAGTTCTAGTTACAACATTTAGCATTTCTCTAATAGGGATAGTCAGTTTATTATTGACATTCAAGTTCAAAAGGAGAAATCCCAATTTTAATCCCTCTTAGTACTTCAAAACATAGGAACAAAATTCATACATTCCTGGGAAAAAATAAATCATGACACTTTCAAACGATATCGAAAATAACCTTAGAAAAACTCTTGATGATCTTAAAGTTAAATACGAATGGATCGAGGTAGATCCGAATTTTGCGGACACATTCGAATTCTGTGAAAAATACGGGTTTGAGATGAATGAATCTGGAAATACGATTCTGGTCGCATCAAAAAGAGGTGAAAAAAAATACGCTGCTTGCATAGTCCTAGGTACAGATAGGCTTGATGTGAACAAAAAAGTGAAAAGCTTACTAGAAGTGTCTAGGCTATCCTTTGCTAATGCTGAAGATACCCAGAAAGTGACAGGCATGATGATTGGAGGAGTCACACCTTATATGTTGCCAGACTACATACCAATATATATAGATGCCAAAGTTATGGGACTTGAAAATTTGATAGTCGGGGGTGGTAGCAGATCTGCTAAGTTAAAGATAAATCCTCAAGAACTGCTTAAAATACCCAACGCCAAAGTTGTTGAAGGACTTTCACAATAGAAT
The DNA here is from genome assembly GCA_964343265.1 of uncultured Dehalococcoidia bacterium. Taxonomy (GTDB): domain Bacteria; phylum Chloroflexota; class Dehalococcoidia; order Lucifugimonadales; family UBA826; genus CAYFIW01. The sequence goes on from CAYFIW010000004.1 coordinate 27,259, forward strand.
TGAAATTGATCTAAGTCGACCATAAGTCATAAGGAAAATATCAATCCTGATCCTTCCATTCTAAAATAAAATTCTCTTGGAGTTTATTTTCAGGTGACGTTCTGAATCCTCCTGCGAGACCTGTTCTCAAGTTTTTTATATGTGAAATAGCCTCTTCACCAGTCATTCCCTTTCGCACCAAATAGCATCCAATAACAATGCCGGTTCTACCTAAACCCCTGAAACAATGTACATAGACAGTTTTTCCCTCATCAATCTCAGAATCGATTAAGTCCAATATATCGGTCATTGTAGACTTGTCCGGGACATTTCTATCAGTTATTGGAAACCTAAAGTAGTCGGTTCTTTTTGATCTTCGCCTTCTCTCCTTATGAAGATGTTCCATATAAGCGGGCCTCTCTCCATCTTCTGTGAGGTCTACGAAAGTGTGCACTCCTGCATCCAAAAGGTTACCAATCTTTCTTGAACTGGTATTTAATGACCTAAATCCATTTTTTCTAAATGCATTTATTTGGTGAACTATTGTTGCGATTGTTACGGAAGGCCTAAATGAAAATTGATTACCTGGATATTCCCCAGCAGATAATTCGCCCTCTAAAACCCAGTAAGAAAATGGGTTTATAGTTTTGGATGTATCGTTTTTAATAGAATGTTTCATAGTATATGTTTACGATAACACCATTGATGAGTATTTACAGGTGAATCAAGTGAGTAATGACAAGAAAACAAATCTAGTCTGGATTGACCTCGAAATGACAGGACTGGAAGATCATCATGTGATAATCGAAGTAGCTTCGCTGGTTACAGATTCTGACTTAAATGAAATAGCGACTGGACCTGTTATTGCAATAAAACGTTCAACTCAGGAGATCGAAGACATTAACGAATGGTCTCTTGAACAACATACCAAGTCAGGGCTATTAAAAAGAGTCCGAGAATCTTCAACAACAATCGATCAAGCCGATTCTTTGACAGTAGAGTTCTTGAAAAATTGGGTAGAGGAAGAAAAATCACCAATATGCGGCAACTCAATAGGGACTGATAGGAGATTCATTAGAAGAGAAATGCCCCTCCTGGATAAATTTCTCCATTACAGAATGATTGATGTTTCAACGATTAAGGAGCTTGCATCACGCTGGTACAAAACTTTAAAGATACCAAGTAAAGAAAGTGAGCACCTTGCTCTGGCAGATATAAAAGAAAGTATTTCTGAACTGAAATGGTACAGAGAAAACATTTTTACCGAAAATAATGTTGCATCACCAGAAGACTGATTCAGAAAGTGCTCTAGAAAATATTTGGCATCTCACCGGGGAAAGCCTGGACTGCCTGAACAAGGTAGCTATGAGCGGATCAGAACCTATTTTTTCCTCTGTCTATAAAACCGGTGTAGTGTCCCAAACGACTATTGCTGCTGCGGGATTAGCTGCAGCTGAAATATGGAGACACCGTACTGGCACAGATCAAACAATCAAGGTAGACATGACACACTCCTCTGTGTCATTCAGAAGTGAACGCTATAGCACGGTAAACGGAAATCCAAGTCGGTCTACGCCAGACGACATACATGGTTTTTACAAATGTGGTGACGCAGGATGGATTCAACTGCATACAAATTATCCCAATCACAGAACGGGAATAGTCAAAGCCCTTGGATGTCAAGAATCGAGAGAGAGTGTTGCTAGCAGTCTAAAAAAACTTAGTTCAGAGGAGGCAGAAAACATTCTAACGGCCCAGAACCTCCCTGCTGCAAAAATGCGAACTAGAGAAGAATGGTGGAAACACGAACAAGGTATTGAAATTTCAAAACTCCCACTGTTGGAAATTGACAAAATTTCAGATTCTGAGCCCGTAAAATTTGCCCCTGAAACAATACGGCCGTTGGACTCTATCAAGGTTTTAGAATTAACCAAGGTAATCGCAGGCCCCGTTATAGGAAGAACACTAGCAGAACACGGCGCGGACGTACTCTGGGTAAACGGGCCACAACTAGACCTACTAGAAGGTCTAGTGATTGATATGTCGAGAGGTAAGCGTCCAGTTAATATAGATTTGGATTCCATTGCAGGAAAAACCCAACTTACAAATCTTGCATCTAAGGCAGATGTATTTGTACAGGGTTACAGACCTGGAAGCATCTCCAAGAAAGGATTCTCTCCCGAGTCACTAGCAAAACTAAATCCCGGAATAATATGTGTAGAACTGAGTGCTTTCAGCCACAAAGGCCCATGGGCTAATCGCAGGGGATTCGACAGTTTGCTACAAACAGTCAGTGGTATTGGTCACGAAGGTGGCCAAGCAAACAATATCGATGGAATGGTCCATCTACCATGCCAAGCTCTAGACCACGCAACAGGATATTTAGGAGCAATGGGGGCAATGATAGCTTTGCTTAGAAGAGCAAGAGAGGGTGGAAGTTGGAGGGTAAGAGTATCTTTGGCTCAAACAGCTCATTGGCTCATTAGTCTAGGTAAAATGGACCATATTAATAATCTAGACCTCAATAGAAATCATGTAGATCAGTTCTTGGGATATACCAATTCGCCCTTTGGCACAGTATCCTATGTAAAACCTGCGGCAATGCTTTCAAAAACACCCGGAGCCTGGAATATAGAACCATCTCCTTTTGGAACATACAAACCAGAGTGGATTTAATACTTGACCAAAACAAATAATCTGACAAACGGCATATGAACAAGACAGAAACCCCCTCGGAAGATTTCATAAGATCCATCATAAGAGAAGACATAAGTTCTGGTAAGCACACACAAATCACAACTCGGTTCCCACCAGAGCCTAACGGATATATTCACATAGGACACGCTACATCCGTATGCTTGAATTTCGGAATAGCTGAAGAAAACGAAAACAGTTTTTGCAATCTTCGTTTCGATGACACTAATCCTTCCAAGGAAAATGAGGAGTTTGTCGAAGCAACTAAGAATGACATCAAATGGTTAGGATTCGATTACGGTCAAAAAGAACTCTATGCTTCAGATTATTTCGAAAAGCTTTATGAATTTGCCTTACAACTCATCCGAGATGGCAAGGCATACGTAGATAGCCTGGATGCCGAGGAGATCAGAAAATATAGAGGTACCCTCACAGAACCTGGTAAAAACAGCCCACACCGGGAGAGGACCGTTCAAGAGAATCTTGATTTATTTTCAGACATGAGGCTAGGAAAATATCTGGAAGGTGATCATGTTCTAAGAGCGAAGATTGACATGTCATCTCCCAATATGAACATGCGTGATCCCGTAATGTACAGGATCATAACGGCAACTCACCATCAAACAGGGGACAAATGGCCAATTTATCCTATGTACGATTTTGCACATGGTCTATGCGATTCAATAGAAAAAATTACACATTCCCTCTGCACTATGGAGTACGAAGACCACAGGCCATTATATGAATGGTTTATAAATGAACTAAAGGTATTTCCTTCAAGACAAATAGAATTTGGAAAAGTACTTTTAAGTCATACTATATTAAGCAAACGCAATCTTTTACGATTAGTTGAAGGTAAATACGTTGATGGCTGGGACGACCCGAGAATGCCGACCATTTCAGGAATGAGAAGGCTGGGATACACTCCTGAATCTATAAGGGATTTTTGTAAAAGAGTCGGCACCACACGTAGAGAAAATGTTGCAGATATTGCATTGCTGGAACATTGTCTAAGAGAAGATCTAAACAATAAAGCAGAAAGAAAAATGGCAGTTCTGGATCCTCTCAAGGTTGTTATAGAAAATTACCCTGTTGACTCAGAGGAGTGGCTTCCTGCGATTAACAATCCTCAGGACGAATCAGCTGGTTCAAGAGAAATTCCATTTTCAAGGGAAATTTTCATAGAGCGTGATGATTTTATGGAAAATCCAGAGAAGAAATTTTTTAGATTATCTCCAGGAAGAGAAGTAAGGCTAAGATATGGATATTTCATCAAATGTACTGAGGTCATCAATGACCCGTCTACTGGTGAACCTATAGAAATCCGTTGTACATATGACCCAGAGACCAAAGGAGGCGCATCACCAGACGGCAGAAAGGTGAAAGCCACTATTCACTGGGTGAGTGCTGGGCACGCAATAGAGGGGGAAGTAAGACTTTATGACCGTCTTTGCACCGACCCTAATCCGGAAGTCTCCGCAGATTCAAATCTAGAGTCTGTGCTAAACCCTGAATCTCTGAAGATCATATCTAATGCTAAATTAGAACCCTCACTGAAAGGAACGACATCAGGGCAAAGATTCCAATTTGAGAGGCTTGGATATTTTTGTAGCGACACCGACAACTCAGTTGGTGAATTACCAGTATTTAACAGAACCGTAACCCTGAGAGATACTTGGAAGAAAATTAATACTTCTAATCCAAGACGTTGAATTAAATCTACATAAAATACTTTGCCGGATTTAAATAAGACTTACTCAAGTGTAGGATTAGGCTTTTTTGCAAAAAAGAATCCTAAACTACCGGTAATCGCAACTCCTGACAAAATGTAAAAAGCATAATCGTAAGTGCCCTGTATATCGTACATTTTCCCGGCGATAAGAGGCCCTAACATCATCATTAAAGACATGGGCATCATAGACAACCCAAGAACTTTCCCAAAAGCCTTACGTCCAAAATATTCTCCCCTTATCGCAGTACCCAACGGAATTCTGGCACCGAATCCGATTCCATAAACAACGATGAAAATAGGAGCTAAATATACAGAAGTCAAAAACGTTGAAAAAATCACTCCGACTGATTGCAAACATCCCAGTAAACCTAGAGCGACATTTTTTGGCACCTTATCTCCCATCCAACCACCAAATACCTGAGCAATCCCTGAAAATCCCATAGTTGAACCCCAAATAAGAGCACCCACTTGAACAGATATACCTTGATCTTTTAGCGCAAGAATCAAATGTACCGTCATAGTCCCTATAAGCATGGTTGAACAGGCATGACAAATGGATATAATCCAAAATGCAGGTATCTTGAAAACCTCAACGATGGAATAATCTCTCTCTTTAGATATATTAGATGAGTCATTGGTGGATTTAATGATCGGATTGTCCTCTACCATCCCGTCTGGAACATCTCCATATTCTTCTGGAGTATTACGAATCAAACGAGATATAGGAAAAGCAATAATTATGAAAAACAATCCCAATCCCAGAGAAGTTAATCTCCAACCTGCATTATCTGGAACAACCATCCATGCCAAGGCTGGAACAAGTAAAAAGCTCCCAAGAGAGAATCCTATGCCACCAATCCCCATGGCCATAGTTCTCTTCCTGTCAAACCAATTATTCAATACCGTCATCATGGGTAGCCAACCGCCACCTGAAGCACCGAGCATAATCACTGCGTAGGAGACATAAAACATCAACAACGATTCGGTACGAGTTAGAATTAAAAAACCAACACCGATTATTAGGACACCGGCCAAGACAACCTTTCTGGGACCAACCCTATCGACGACTATTCCAACCAAAGGCCCTACGACACTACCTTCCAACTGACCAATAGAAAAAGCTAATGATAATTGAGCTCTGCTCCATCCAAACTCGTTTTCAAATGCATCTACCCAAACCCCAACGCCTCCGAAAACAGGAGATCCTGTTGTGGCGTTTAGGAAAAGAGTGATTAGAACCAGCCACCATCCATAGAAAACCGCGTTCTTTGCGGTGTAAATTGGTAGCTTTTTAACTGATCGCATTGAGTGACATTATCAGAGACTCACTTTTACATAAATCTGTGTATCAATAATTGTTGTTAGAAATAAACATTAATAATACGTAATCATATTTCATGAAATGTAAACGCGTAAATAGGGTAAGTCTCCTAAGAAGGTATTCACTCACCCAAAAAAATGGCTATCCGAAATTTTTCATTTAGAAGGCGCAGTCTCCGGCTCTCTCACATATGGGACCAGACGAGGAGATTCAAATTGCTCCTCACCTTTTATACTTTCTATGAGTTCAAATGCATTTAAAACTACATCGTGTTCACCTTCCAGGGCTAACATCACAGCACCTTCTGAACCCGCAACCCCACCAGATCCAACGTGAATTGCGGTTACTCCTGTTAAAAGTTCCAAAGCTTGTATTTCAGTTATGACCTTGGCATTTACAACTGGCATAAATCCAGCTGATTGTCCCATGGTGTAGTCCCATAGATGGTTACCGCAATGTTTTGCAGCTTCAATCACTGATGGAATCAATCGCTCAAGACTAACTGGGGCTATCCAATGTGATCCTCGTGCAGTCAGTGCAGGCCATATGCCTCCTACGGTACCTCCATTCTTGTCTGCTGCGAATACACCTATGTTGCCCTCGAGATCCAGAGCATTAGCCCCTTTAATAGATACATCGTATGCACCAAAATCATCCAAGGCCTGCGGAGCAGGTGTTTCGTTAAGCACACCGTCTTTAAAAACCCAGGGCCCCAAGCGATCCTCTAGTACCACAGAGGCCATCCGACCTTCAGTTATAATCCCTGCGGTGCAGTTAGGATTGTCAAAATCATCACCAGTTAGCTCTTCAAGAATGTAAGAAGGAGTTATCCCTCTTGACACAACAAACCATCCTTTTTCAAGTACCCTCTTGACCTCAGGTATTGCCAGCACTCCCTTCGCGATCAGACGTTTACCTTCTCTAGGCAGAATATTGACCAAAGCATGTGTTCGATCATCCCTGAGAATTGGCATTTCCAGTCTGTAAGGCCCGGTATCGTAAAACATCGTTCCCCTTCCTTGATTAACTATTTGTATTTATATTTAAACATTTTGTCCGAAATAATACTCTACATACTCGACGACAGGACACATCTTTTCGAGTCGTATATACTTCCCTCGCTCCGGATAAATTAATTCGCATGAGCGTTCGTATCAACTGGGTACTGAAAACGGAATATTCATTTCAACACAAGGTGCAATCATGGTAGAACAACAGACTGAGATACTTAGACCAGAAACTCTAATTGAAGAGTTTAAGAAAAATGGTGTGACACACATAATCACTATTCCTGACAGTGAGACAAATTATCTATACGAACTCATGGAGAAACAAGATTGGCTTGACGTAGTTCCTGTATCAAGGGAAGGCGAATCAATGGCCGTCGCTCTTGGGTTGAATGTAGCAGGAAAAGTCCCTGTCGTCCTTATACAAAACACCGGAATGATGGAATCTGGGGACTCTATAAGGGGTATGGCTTTGGATGCTGGGTTTCCGCTCCTGATGGTTGTGGGATATAGGGGATGGACGCGAAAAGGAAACACTCCCGACTCAGCTGCCGTGTACACAGAACCTTTTCTAAATGCGTTCAGGCTAAATTATTATCTAGTTGAGCACGACGCAGATGGACCTAGAATTACAGAAGCATTCGAAGAAACTCGAAAAATAAATAGACCCGTTGTCGTACTCATTGGAGACGAATACCACGGCTTTAACAGGTAAATACGGAATATAAGCCGCGATATTTTAATAATTAGGAGTAACAAATGATAGAAGCGAAAAAGGTTTTTGAAGCATTTCAAGAATACAGAGGAAACTCGATAGTTTCAGTACAAGGAACTTCCGGTAAACATTGGTCTGATTTCACATCCAACAAAAATAGAGATATTTCCCTGGGTGGAGCGATGGGACAATCTACTTCCGCAATTTTTGGACTAGCTCTAGGCTTACCTGATGAAAAGGTCGTACACTTTGACACAGAAGGCGCACTCTTAATGAATCTAGGAGTCTTGGCATCAGTAGCGGGTAAACAACCGAAAAATTTCGTGCATTTCCTCTTAGACAACGGATGCTACGCTACTACGGGAGGCCAACCTGTACCAAACTCTGAAGATATTGACTATGCTGTCATGGCTCAAGGATCCGGATACAAAGCAACATACAATTTCGATGATCTTGAAGAATTATCTACTAGCCTTGAAAAAATAATGTCTGAAGAAGGGCCTGTATTCGTTGCCATAAAAGTTCACCCAGAAGTTGAAAATCTCCCCATTGGACTAAGGGAACGGCGTCCAAGCCGAAGCAGATCTCAAACAATTACAGATCTGCGCCAAGAGCTAGGTATCAGTTAATCCTTATTTACGTTCCTATAATCAGGATCGTCCAAGGGAACTCTCAACCAGGAAACTATGCCTTTTACAGAAAAATATGCTTGAAGTCGAGAATCTTCTGTTCCCGACTTCTCAGCATCTTCAAAAATATCCGACATTTTTTCTACCATATCAGGGCCTGCTTCTAGAAGGGACTCGCTACCGGAGGCAGCCCACTTAGTTAAGATGTACTTAACAACTGCTCCAACAGGAATGTCCAGATTATTACTGATACGATCTATCGTCGGCATAGGGTCACTCATCGTGTATAGAGCAACTTCTTTCTTAAAATTAGCATCTTTATCCGATTCATCCTGATCCCAAATAAATTCTTCCAGTGTAATAGTCCGGCCATTAGACATTAATAAAACTCCATACGTAGTGATTAAGATTCAAGAGCATTTCCCTGCTCTAAATATAGTGTCCCATTCACATTTGATACTAATAATTGCTGAATGTATTGACCTTTTGTTAAAACCCGTGAAGCAGTGTGTGTCATCAGGGTAGATACAATTTTTTCTTTATTTTCTACAAGTGCCTCTCTCAATACCCGACCTTGAACGGTTTCCGGTATGGGAACGTCCAACAGTTTCAATACAGTCGGCAAAATATCTACGTTACCTGTCGGCGACAGAATACGTTCGTTCTCTCTGAAACTTTCTCCATAACAAATAAGTAAATTATTCATCTCGTACTTACTCATTGATCCATGCTGACCTACTCCAACGTCTCCATCAGTTGAAAAAACTTGACCCTTATATCCATGCTGATTTTTTTCATCACTCCATTTGAATGACATTGTCAGGTCAGCTCCCCTAATCCCATCATTTCCAATGATAGATGCAGGTAAAGTTCCTTCCAGATGGGACAGCTTTTCCGTAGCAAGTATGGCACCGCACCAATCCTGTGACATCATCCAGGAAACCAACTTGTCTGATAAAGCTTCTTCTAAATTATTCAGATAAATCAATACGCTTCCTCCGTTGGGAGCAAGCAATATACGACCCTCAGACAAATCATCCTTAAAACCTGCATATTCCATTTCTTTTTTTACGTCAATTTTCCCCATAACTGTGGAATATCCATGATCCGACAAGATCATTATGTCTATTTCACTTTTGTCGGGACGACTTTCTATGTAATTGAGTAGTTTGCCAAATTCCTGATCTGCTTCACTGAGTGCTTTATCAGAAAGCGGGTGTCCTACACCATATTCATGTTGGGATTTATCAGGTTCAGAAGACCAAATCAAAGCAACATCAGGATTCTTTTCCTCAAGAATAGAATCAATAAATATCCTCATAGCATGCTTGTAGCGTAGAGTATTCGGTAGTGTTTGGAGTGGCCATTCTCCAAATCGTTTTAAGTAGTCCCTGTTCAATTGATTTGGTATGGAAAAATCAGGATGTATAGTCCCTCCACCTGATAATGATGCTGAATAGTTATGGACATATGCGTTCCCAGACGTGCCTACACCTATAGCAAAATATTCCTTTCCAAAATCCGATATAATTAGCTGTAAGCTGTCAGTAAGCAAAGGATCTGTTCCACCGGCCAGCATTTTAGACAATTCGTATTCAAGGGCAGGGATTACTCTTCCTTCATCCCAGTCTCTAGCAACAAATGTGTTTCCAGCCAATCCATGAGTCCCAGGATAAACTCCTGTTGTCATAGAAGCAGCATTTATCCTCGTTACTGAAGGAAACACAGGATGGTGATTTTCGAAAATGCACCCTTTAAGTCCTACACCATATATATTTGGTGTGACGGTAGGCGAAATTTGAGAAAGTTGTAAACCATCGAAAACCGCTATAACTACTTTTGACACTCTGATTCACCATATTTCATTTCCATTAATATCTATCTACAATGACCGAAGTAAGCATGTACTATACATCTCACGAGTATTTGTCTTAAGTTTACAATTTCAAAAATTTATTCAGATAATATATCTGCTCACCATAGCATCTGGAGTCCATATAAATGTCAAACAATCGGAAAAGGTTGGCAATCAGAAAGATCCTGTCTGGAAAAGAATGTATTCATCCGGGATCAGTATATGACACGATGTCGGCAAGAATTGCCGAAACCATAGGATTTGAGATGGGAATGTTTGCAGGTTCTATAGCATCGGCTGTAGTTCTTGGGGCTCCTGATTATATTGTCCTCACACTCACGGAATTTGCAGACCAATCAAGGAGAATATGCAGAGGATCTAACTTGCCACTTTTGGTTGATGCCGACCATGGATACGGTAATGCTCTGAATGTTAAAAGGACGGTGGAAGAACTTGAAAACGCCGGTGTCGGAGCCCTAACAATTGAGGATACTTTATTACCAAAACAGCATGCGTCCAATCAAACACAATTGATATCAGTTGATGAAGGCATAGGGAAAATGAAAGCCGCTCTGGAAGGACGAATAGATACAGATTTAGTGGTTGCTGGCAGAACCAGCGCCTTTCAAATCACAGGAACAAAGGATGCTATTTTAAGGGCCAAAGAATACGAAAAAGCCGGTGTGGATGCCATGTTTTTTGCTGGTCTATCTACACGCAAGCAATTGGAATCGGTACGTGATGCTATTTCCATACCAATTATGCTGGGCAGCTTAAGCAGCGAACTTAATGATCGGGACTATTTGGGGACCATGGGAGTGAGAATCGCTCTCCAAGGTCATATTCCATACATGGCTGGGCTGAAGGCTGTCTACGACGCGCTTGCTAAGTTGAGGGCTGGAGAATCCCCTGAAAAACTAAGTGGAGAGGAAAAATATGACGACTTTATGAAAAAGTACACAGCAACCAACCAGTACGACGGGTGGATATCAGAATTTCTCTAAATAAAATCCAATAGGGCATAGCATGCTATACCTCTTTCATTAGATCCATTAGTTTACCTAGAGCAGAAATTTTCTCGTCAATAGAACCCCCTGGCAACGAAACTTTTAGAGTTGTAATCCCAGCATCTTTATACAATTTAAGTCTTTCTTTAACCATTTCCGGTGTTCCTATTAGATTTGACTTCAATGCTATATCTACTGGCACGAGATCTCTTGCTTCTTCCCTTCTACCTTCCTTCCACAACCTTTGAACATAGTCAACGGCTTCGCCATAACCCTGTCTAGCATAAGCATTCTTATAAAAATTGTTTTTCACAGATCCCATCGCTCCAAAAGTAAAACCATAACCCCTCGCGTGGCTCTTTCCTACTTCATCAACGTTTTCTGTAAATTCCAAAGACAAAGGTATTATAAGTTCCAGATCTTTCAAAGTTCGTCCGGATGATTTGGCTCCCTCGGCTATATTATTGAGAAATACATGCCCAGTTTCTGGCATATAGCACCCGCCTATCCAACCGTCGGCAAGCTCCCCGGTCATTTTCAAGTTTGATGGACCCAAAGAAGCTACATATAAGGGAACATCCACCACGGGTGCACTAGTTCGCATCGAAATACCTTCTCCCCCATATAATGGGAGTGAATAATGTACTCCATCATAATTAATCTTGTCTCCAGAAGTACCCATTTTAAAAATTTCTATAATCTCTCTGGTACGGGTGACAGGACTATGAAATTTAACGCCATGCCATCCCTCCATCACCTGCGGTCCACTCGTTCCAATCCCGAGAATAAATCTATTCGCTGACATAGACTGCAGTGTCAGAGAAGTCATTATTAAATTCGCAGGAGTTCGGCTTCCAATTTGTACTATGCTGGTACCCAACTTGATTGACTTTGTTCTAGCTGCAATAAACGCCAAAGGCGTCAAAGCATCGAATCCCCACGCCTCTGAACTCCAAATAGAGTCAACACCTAAATCTTCAACCGCCAAAGCGAAATCAGTTATTGATTTCCAATCATTAACATCTGACCGAACGCCGTGAAAGGCATTTAGAGCAATTTTCAATTTAAATACCTCACTTACGATTCCAATTTTAAATAGCCATCTTCTTTCTTTACTGTTCTAATTTGATTGAGATGATCTAGATCATGAACTCTTTGAAACATATACCAAGCTCCCACATGGAGATCTCCAAAAAAACTGTGGTTTGAAGTAAATCTTGTGTCTGGGTATTCTGGCAATTCGCTTGCAATAGCAGTGAGGGCATGTGCACCATCCAAAATCAGATCTTTTAATTCTTCAATACCATACGCCGATTCTGTTCTCGCCGGCTCAACGTCCGATTCTCCCTCCATCATTCCCTTTGACAATTCTCGCATCAATTTAATAACCCTGTCGGTACTAAGAACAACATGATAGACAATTTCTGAAATCGTCCATTCATTTTTGTCATAGCTAAAATCTGCCTGAGCTTGGTTAACAGCAGATATTTCCTCGATTAACTGCAATCGGGCCTGTATAACTCTTAACCAAAGAGTCTTTAAAGGGTATTTTTTTCCCTGACCCAACAAGTAATTTCTTACTCTTTCCTCTTCAGGTGACATTTAAAACCTCCTACATTAGAGCGATCGACCGAACACTACTTAAACTCATGTGCCAAAACTTGCGGCCATTTGAATAAAACGCCGCTTAATAATGCAATTCCCATAGTCCCATTGAGAACCAACGCCCATATAACACCGATCTCATCAGCTACATAACCAGACAATAGCAACCCAATTGGAAGCCCATAGACCGCTAATTGTCTCAACCCAAGGACTCTACCTCGCATTTGAGACCCTGTATATTGCAAAATCATTACCGCCATGGTGACCATTGACAATGATTGGAATATGCCTATAAACATAAGAACTGGCAATGAAGCATAAAACAACTTGATTCCCGCCATCAACAAAATAGCAATATGCCATAGAAATGATCCAGCAATCATTAATTTATTAGTGGGTCTTGAAGACACAAACGATCCAACAACAAGCGAACCCAATAAAGCACCCAAAGAATAAGCACCCATAAGCCATCCAAGACCAGCTGCACTGGTGTCAAAGACATCCATTGCTACTACCGCTATGAGAGAATTGTTGAAAGGGAAAGCCGTTAGATTCACAATGAATGCAATTACAAGTAATGCCAACAAAAAGTTTTCAGCCTTCACGTACTTCAATCCACCCATTAGATTTTGTAGGACAGAATCTCTATTTTCAGTTGAATATCTCGAAATATCCCTAAGAAATGTGATTAATATGAGTGAAATCGCATACAAAATAACGATAACCAAATACGACAAAGTAATTCCATATGCATCCATCAAAATCCCTGCTAATACCGGAGCAAAAATTTGTGTGATATCTCTTCCAGTCCTCGTTAAAGCAACACCATTCTGAAGACGATGAGATCCAACAACTTCCGGCAAAATCGACTGCCTAACAATCATGTCAATTGACCTCCATAGGCCTATCAGAACAGTCATGAACAGTATTAGAGGAATACTCAAATTATCAGTTGCAGCAGCAATAAATATTGCTAGCGAGAAAACTAAAAAGGCTAATCTTGACGATAGGAATATTTTTTTCCACCCTATTCGGTCAACAAAAACCCCAAAAAATGGAGCTCCCAAAGTGCCAGAAAATCTTAAGGCGCCAAACAACCCCAGTATCAAAGGTGAATCCGTGGTTTCCAGAATAAACCAAGAAAGAATCAAAATTTCCATAAATTCAGCAGAATGTAATGCGATATCAGATAACCACATCAACCTATATCTAGGAACCTGTAATGATACGAATAATTGACTGGTTAGTTGATTGAATTTAATTATTTTACGTGTCCCTACCAACATATTAAGGAATAGATAGATCGAAATCTTACAGGAAAGACAAGTATAGACAACACTTTGTAAGTGCAAGTGTCCAACAGCTGAATCAGTGTATAATTTGGGGCCCGTCACTAAGTTAGCAAAATGGATGGCAAGCAGGAGAATAAGATGTCTGAACACAAGACGGCGACGTTGGCTGGAGGTTGTTTTTGGTGCGTAGAGGCTGTTTTCGAACTAGTAGAAGGGATTCACACCTTGATATCGGGATACACAGGTGGAAACACTGAAAATCCCACCTATGAGGAAGTATGTTCAGGTCAAACTGGTCACGCAGAAGCTGTGCAAATCGAGTACGACCCTGATGTTATTGATTATGAAACTATTCTAGAAATATTCTTCGCATACCATGACCCTACTACTCTAAACAGGCAGGGGAATGATATTGGAACTCAATATCGATCAGCAATATATTTCCACGACAAGGAGCAAGAACAAATTGCCATTCAAGTTGTCCAAGAACTAGAGGAAGACGAGATATTCCCCAATCCAATTGTCACTGAAATAAATGAAATTGGAACATTTTACCGAGGGGAAGCGTTTCATCAATCTTACTTCACAAATAACGCCTATCAACCATATTGCCAATTCATAATAGCTCCAAAAGTTATAAAACTAAGAGAAAGACATTCACATCTTTTAAAGACCGTTTATCACTAAAATTTTAAATGCAAAATAACAACGTCAGAATCGAATACCCTAAAATTGATGGGACAGCCCAACTATTCACCGATGAATTTATAAATTATCTCCTTGCTTTACATGATCATTTCTCAGATCGAATTAAAGCTATAAGGACTATGCGACAACAGACACTGACAGAGGCTCATTCAAAAGGAATTGCTTCTCTATCACTACCTCTAAGTGAGATAAATACAGGTAAATGGGTGGTAGACCCTGTTCCCACAGAACTCAAATCGCCTGGGATCGAAATATCTGGTCCCGCAGGTATTGCCAACATGTTCATTAATGCCCTTAATCCCGGCCCAGAAGGGGAACGTGCTGTTGGATATCTGGATGATGACGAAGATTCTGGAGGCCACTCGTTCAAAGACACAGTAAACTCTGCAATAAACAGATTGGAAGCTTCTGAAGGAACACTTTCTTATGAAGATCACAAAAGAGGAAAAGTCTATAGGCTTGAACCCGGAAACCTTCCATTCTTTATGCATAGAGAAAGAGGCCTACACCTAGATGAGCACGAAGTCACTATTGATGGTCAGTCAATTTCCGCAACTTTGTTGAGCACAGCGCTAACACTATTTCATGTGGGTCGGTCTCAGATGAGACAGGGAAAAGGAGTTTATTTTTACCTTCCAAAACTAGAAAGTGTCTCTGAAGTAGAACTTTATAAAGACTTATTCGACTTAAGTAAAGAGATCCTACATCTAGATTCCAACTCTACGATTAAAGCAGTCATTCTTGTTGAATCACTCCCCGCTGTATTTAGAATGGAAAACATGCTCCATGCTCTTGGTCAATATGGAGCCGGGCTAAATGCAGCAAGATGGGATCTAAAAGCGAGTATCTTAGAATATATACTCCCCGATCCGAAATCTGTTTGGCCGGACCGCTTCGAAGTTGATATCAAAACCACAAAATTTATATCCGATATTTTCAGAAGACTTGTCGCTATATGCTTGAAAAGAGAGGCGGTTGCGATAGGCGGAATGGCCACAGCACTTCCCAGCAGGGATGAAGAGGTTAACCAAATAGCGGCGGACTCAATAAGGAGTGATAAAGAGTGGGAGGCCAGGCAGGGATTTCTAAGAGGGTGGAGCGCCCACATTTACCATATGAAAACCGCTTCTGATCCTTTTAAGGAATGGTGGGGAACTGGATGGCAACCAACTACTGAAATGAGTAATCCTGATAATTATCCTGTTCACATTGAAACACCCAAAGGCAAAATCACCTCCGAAGGAACAGTAAGAAACATCCGAACCATAATAGAGTACGTGGAAGGATGGTTGAATGGTAGAGGAGCCAAAGGTATAGATAGTATGGAAGACAAAGATGGTAAAAGACCATCCCTAATGGAAGACCTAGCCACAGCACGGATTTCTGTTGGTCAGGTAGCCCAGAGGATTTTGCATCATGTATCGTGTCAGACCACAGGAGTGATACACACTCCACAAGTTGTAAAAGAAATGGTAGATAACGCTACAGTCAACATACTAGAAATACGAAAGTCTCAACTTAAAGAGTCCGATTTCATAGATACGGAAAACCGTTATCAAATTGCCCGTAAAGTTTGTCTTAAGTGGATTGAAAATTATACTGAATTAAATTTCAGAAGCCTCGGTTCATACACTCAAGAAGATCTCAAACGAATAGGTCTAGAGGTCGACGCCCTACAAAAAGAATAGAAATCTGGTCTTTAATCCTCTATGGCACTATAAACAAGCGTTCTCAGCTCTCTCCTAATGTTATATGTACTTGAAGGAACCAGTTGAGTCATAAATATTGTTATGAGATCCTCTAAGGGATCAATCCAAAATGCAGTGCTCGCCATTCCTCCCCAAGCTAATTCTCCGGGGGTACCAGAAATTTGAGCTCGCGCAGGGTCGATTAAAATTGAGAAACCTAAACCAAAGCCAACACCATCAAAAGTGGATTCGCTCCACCTGCCATATGCAATATCTGCAAGTGAGGAGGAAGCTCTCAAATGATTTGACGACATCAACTCAACAGTCTTACGACTTAATAGTCGTTCACCATTTAAATATCCCTTATTCAATATCAGTCTGCAAAAAATCAAATAATCCTCAGCTGTCGAAAAAAGACCGCCGCCGCCCGAAAGAAAACTAGGAGTCAAGCCTGCATATTCATCTGATTTTTCTTCTATAAGTTTGGGGGGACCACCTAAATGATAGAGATAATTGGCAGATAATCTATGAATTTTATTTTCTGGTACCTGGAACCCCGTATCTACCATAGCCAGTGGTTCAAATATATTTTCTTCAAAAAATTTATCGAGTTTTTTTCCAGATAGTATCTCTATAAGATATCCGCAAACGTCTGTGGCAACAGAATAATTCCATCGCTCACCTGGTGAAAACTCCAAAGGCACACTAGAAAGAGCTTCTACAAATTCTCTAAGATTCTTTTGTTTATTACGATCTAATCCAATTTTTCTATAAGCCGCATCAACTTCAGTTCTATGCATAAATCCATAAGTAAGGCCTGATTGGTGAGATAGAAGGTCACCAATAGTCATAGCTCTTTTCGGTTTCTCCGTAATAAATCCTTCATAATCGCCAGAGACATAAACTTCTATATCTTTAAATTCTGGAATATATTCTTCAACAGGATCATCAAGTTGGAACAATCCTCTCTCATAAAGCATCATCAGTGCTGTCGAAGTTATAGGTTTGGTCATTGAATAAATTCTATATATAGTGTCCCAAAGAACCGGTTTATTTTGCTCTCTATCGCTTAAGCCCAGTGTCGAATAGTGGGCCAACCTACCTTTCCTGTATATGGCCGTCAAAGCTCCAGTGAGCCTTTCATTTTCTAAATAATTTTTAGTTATATGATGATCTATTAGCGTTAATTTCTTAGCTGACATACCGCTAGTCTGTGTATTTAAAGTCAAACTCTATTCCTTAACATTGTGAGGCCCTAAACTAATCATTATTTTTTTGCGATGAACCAAACCTGCCAATAACTATCAATTATTTAACAGGAATATCGTAGTTCTAATACGGTGATAAAGTCGATGCTGGATATAGCAATGACAACACGAATATCAGTATCAAATTAGATGTTATCAAAACCAATCTATTCAGAATGATTAGTCTTAATCCAAACTAAATCCAAAAGATAACTTATATAGACAATTTATAGTTCTAGATTTATTTCCAATATTTAATGGACCAAATACCTATCAATTCAATCGAAATTTGGGACAATTAATATCTAAATATAATTTTACGGCCAATATAAAAACGGTAATTTTTTGAAGTCCCCAAGTAAAAAAATTCTCAGATTTGTATCCAACAGGCTACCTGTTGGTTTTGTGTTATTTACTTTTGCCTTTATAGCAGGCGCATTAGTTTTTCTAGCCATACCAGACAGCAAAGCTAAAAGTGCCGTATATAGTTATTTCACCTTAACTTTTTCTGATGTTGAAAAAGATGGAACCTGGACCGTTAGTAATTTCCTTGTACCAACTAACATTCACATTTCTCCGGACAATAAATATGTGTACGCCACAGCATCCGGCAGCAATGCTTTAATAATGTTTGCGCGTGATGAAAATACAGGAAGACTACTACAAAAACAATCCTATTTAAATGGAACTAGTGGCATAACTGGTTTATCTGAAGTCTTTGATGTAACACTGAGCCGTGACGGACTAAACGCCTATGTTACTGGATTCCAGGACAATACAATTGTGGTTTTCTCACGAGACCGTGCCACTGGTGAACTAACCTTTCTTGAGTTGCATAAAGATAACTTAGCTGGAGTGGAAGGATTACAAGGTATCAAAGACATTTCAATAAGCCCTGATGGGAAAAATGTGTACACCACCGGCATGGAAGATGATGCCATATCTGTATTTGACAGAAATCTTTACACAGGAAAACTCAATTTTTCTCAAGTCCTAGTCGACAACACATTAGGCATAGATGGACTTGACGGAATAACTGATGTAGAACTCAGTCCAGATGGTAAATATGTCTATACTGCAGGTTCAATAGATGATGCTGTATCAATATTTTCTAGAAACTCCCAAACCGGTGCACTTACATACATACAAAGTCATAAAGAAGGTGTCTCAGGATTGAACACCCTTGACGGTGCAAACGACATAGAAATATCTCCAGATGGTAAATATGTGTATCTTGCCGCAGCAAATGATGACACGGTGTCAACTTTTTTAAGAAACGAATCTACTGGAAACATAACTTTCATCTCGGCTCAAACAGATGGACTTTTATCGGTAGATGGGTTAGACGGTGTAATGGATCTAACTATGAGCCCAGACAACCTACACGTCTACGCATCGTCGTTAAACGATAATTCAATAGCAGCTTTCCGGATCAGTAGCATAGACGGCTCCTTAATCTATATCAATTCATGGATAGACGGAAATGCATCAGTGGACGGGCTAAAATTTGCCGTATCATCAGAAATAACAAGTGACGGCAAGCACCTATATGTGGTCGGTAAAGGAGATAACTCAGTTGCAGAATTTGCAAGAAACCCGGCTACCGGTGAACTTGTTTACATAAATAAAAGCACAAATAATTTCCAAGGTGTCGACGGTATAAATCAAGTCTCAGACTTGGTCCTTCTGCCCAATAAGTCGATATTATATTCAGCATCACCTTCAGAAAATAAAATTGGTATTTTTGATGTAAATAGCACATCGTCAGTACTAACATATCTAGGAATAGTAAAAAACAACGAAGGCTCAGTCACCCTACTTGAAGGAGTAGACTCACTGGAGACAGATTCCAATGGACAATTCTTGTATGCAGCGAGCAGCAAATCAAGCGCAATAACTGTTTTCAAAGTAACCTCTGCGACAGGAACGTTAACTCACATTGCACAGTATCACGACGGAACAGAGGGTGTAGACGGGTTAAAAGATGTATCTGATCTAGAAATTAGTCCAGACCAAAATTTCCTTTATGCAGCAGGTTATGGGGAAGATTCAGTCAGCGTTTTTTCAAGAAATGCGACTAGTGGCGTGCTGACATTTATAAAATCCTACAAGGAAATCCCCGACTCCATGGATGGTATTTCTGGACCCGCTTCTTTATCAATCGCTCCGGACGGAAAACATTTATATAGTGCCAACTGGTTAGACAATTCTGTTGCCTCATTTGAGATAGACACTGACACTGGCCTTTTAACATATATAGGCTATTTGACCGACGCAAATTATGGTGGCAATGTAATATGGTCACCATCTGATATAGAAGTAAGTCCCGATGGGAAACACGTCTATATGACTTCAGCAACATCTGACACACTTTCGGTCTTTAAAAGGGATTCAAATACTGGATATATTTATCTTATAGGATTTCTCAGAGACAATAATTCTGGAATAAACGGTTTGGATTGGCCATCTTCGTTGTCAATAACATCTGATGGAAAATACATAATTGTAGCGGCAGCAGAGGACCATACTGTAACAGTCTTTAAAAGAGATACCTCGACGGGTTACATCACTATCGTAGGATATCTCGAAGACGGCAGTCTAGGAGTGGATGGATTGAAAGGAGCTTCCAGTGTTGAGATAAGTTCTGACAATTCACTGATCTATATATCCGGCAAAAAAGAAAATTCTATCGCAGCTTTCTTAGGTCAAGAACTATCACTCCTATACACCCCATATCCCACACAGCCAGCAATAGTGTCGACCGCCACCCCAGAGCCAACTCCTCCTCCGACAACCACAAAAATGGATAACAATGAATTTAAATTAAGGTCTTTTGATAAAGAAAAAACAACCGCACACATAATACATCCGAATGAGCGCTCAACCCTAGATACTGTTAATCATTCGACTAAATTACTAGTAGAAAAGCTTAACCACAGCACTAGTTTTCAAATGCTGCTTAGCCTAGACAACTCAAAATGTTTTCAGAGACCCGACACAGGGATCACCTTGAGATGTATATCTATTAATTCCTATGACTACCTAGGAAATCCGATTAACGATGTAAATCTTTGGTCTCCCGGCATATTAAGTACTACCTTAACTCAAGACGACTTAAATTTAATTGGCGGATTAGATAAATCCCAAATTGAAGCTATATCTGGAAGACTAAAATACCAAGGTTTTGATAAAAGAAGACCTGGAATGGAATGGATTGATGTACACACCACATACTCCCTTAATCGACCAACTAATGGTCTAAATTCTCCTGTAAATATGTTAGTTACTAAAGATGGATCAAAAGTCCTTGTTTCTTCCTCTGATCCACCAACTCTTTCCGTTTTTGGTAGAGAGCCTTCATCTGGAACCGTTTCGTATATTGGGACCAAATCACTTGGTAACCTAAGCTCGAATCAAAATATATGGGTATCCGAATATGGCAGTAAAGGTGAACTAAGTGCACCAAGTGAGGAAGGTGTGATATCAATCTACAACCATTCAACTTCACCGGGCCTAACAAAAATCGAAAGCACTATTTCAGATTTAAAAATGCTTATGGATGAAGTCAAAGTTTCTTTTACAAAAATACCTGAGACTGATAGAAGCATCCTAATATTGAAAAACGGAACAATCTACATTCTTGAACATGGAGACCATGTGTCTGAAATAAAAACACTATTTACATATAACTTTAGTATGGACGAGACGTCACTCATCAACGTCTCTAACACCTTACTTTCTTCTGATGGCCGATATCTCTATCTGACATCGGAAGAAAGTAATTATATTTACGTATATAGGATATCTGACGATAAAGATTTTTTGACATACACAGGAAAAATCAACGAATCTCTTGGAGTTTTGTCTTCAATTAAAATAACTCCTGATGGCAACCATCTATATGCTGCGTCAAAGGACAAAAGCAGATTATCCGGATTCACACGAAATCCCTATGATGGATCGCTATCTCTGATCGGGTATGTCGAAGACAACGTGTACGGAGTTGACGGGCTACAAGGAATAATGGACCTGTCTATCAGCCCTGACGGAAACCATATATATGCTGCAGCACACTCGGAGAATTCATTATCCGCTTTCGTTAGGAATCATGAATCAGGAGCTCTTAAATATATTGGATATGTAAAGAATGGTATCGGAAGAGTAAAAGGGATAGAGGGCATAAACTCAGTAGCTATAAGCCCAGATGGAAACCAAGTGTATGTAACAGCCCAAGAATCTCGTTCATTAGTCACATTCAATAGACAAAAAAATGGTGTTATAACTTTTCACAATCAGGTAACAGAATCCGATTCTGGTAATTCAGGGGTGATTATTAAAGCTCCATTAATTAGAAAGCCGGGAATCTACGGTCTGAATTGGTATCCAAATACAGAATCACTAGAAAATACGGAATATAAAATGCCATCGGTAGGTGGCGCTAAACTTAGCTTTAATTTAACGTTACTTTTTATATTATCTGGAACCACTCTCATGGCATTCTCTGCTTTAATAATTTATAGAGTAACCAGATATAACATTCAAAATAAATAATCTCGAAGAAATAAATCTCAAAAGCTTCGATATTGTATGTATTCAAAATAAGGGTTTAACATAGGCACAATTTAAATAAAGGACTGGTGACTAATTGGGCGCACTAAGTGATATCAAAATACTTGACCTATCCAGGATTCTGGCTGGACCATTTGGAACACAAATTTTATCGGACTTAGGTGCAGAGGTATGGAAAGTGGAATCGCCCTGGGGAGACGACACAAGGGGGTGGGGGCCACCATTTATAGGAGAGGAAAGTGCATACTATTTGTCTGCAAATCGAGGGAAAAAGAGCATAATCGTTAATCTCAGAGATCCAAAGGGACAAGACATTATTAGATCTCTCGCCCTTAAAGCGGATGTTTTTGTTGAAAATTTTAAAGTCGGCAATATGAAAAGATTCGGCCTTGACTATGAAAGCCTGTCTAAAGTGAACCAGGGCCTTATTTACGCATCTGTAACGGGCTTCGGACAAACTGGACCAAGAGCATCAGAACCAGGATATGACGCAGCCTTACAAGGCATGACCGGGGTGATGAGTATCACCGGAGAACCGGATGGTAGGCCTACTAAGGTAGGAGTTGCATGGATAGATATATTAACAGGTATGACATCAACTATCGGCATACTTGCTGCTCTACATGAGAAAAAACTTAGCGGAAAAGGACAGCACATAGACGTTTCTCTTTTCGACGTCGGAATTGCTAGCCTAGCTAATATAGCGCAAAGCTACCTCGCAACTGGAATAGCCCCTGGAAGAATAGGCAACGCACATCCCCAGGTTGCTCCATACCAAGATTTTACTGCCTCTGACGGTGAATTTATGACAGCGGCGAATAATGATGACCAATTCAGAAGATTATGCGAGGCAACAGATAACCCGGAGTTATCTGTTGACCCTAGATTTTCTGACAACGCCAAAAGAGTGGAAAACAGAACAGAATTGGCCAAGATTTTAAATTCAAAACTCTCCTCAAAACCCATCTCACACTGGATGACAGTATTACAGGAAGCAGGACTTACCGTAACTCCTATAAACACTATAGAAGACGTATTGAAAGATCCTCAGGCTGAAGCCCGTAACTCAATTTGGAAAGTGCAACACTCTTCTCTTGGGGAAATAGATCTTCTAGGAAGTGCCCTGCAACATTTGAGCAGAACACCAGCAGAGCCTCAGGGTCATCCGCCTCTCCTTGGAGAGCATACCTATGAAATTTTGGAAACAGTTCTAGGTATGTCGAAAGACGAAATTAAGGGATTATCTGAGTCTGAAATTATAAAGGGATCATCATAATAAATTAATGGGTCCAAAACACATATTGATATGTGTTTTGGACCCATGTACGAATCTTACTTATCCAGCAGATTTAATTCTTTAGAAACCCTACCCTTTCATATTCGCCCTTGACTACAGGGCGGGCATCAACCTCCATCCAATCTTCCATAATTTCAGTATACAAACTTCTGAAATCGACATTGAAACGCAAATCTCCTTCAAGAAGATCTTCAGGTCTTAGCGAAGGGTATTCACTATACTGTCCACCATTTACAGAGTCTCCTATTACAAAGGCTACCCCACCAGACCCATGATCAGTTCCATTACCATTATCTTTGACTCTCCTGCCAAATTCAGAGAAGACAAACAATATTACGTCATCACTTTTGTTTGCCTGTTTCATATCAGTATAGAAATCATATATACCGCCTGACACATCAGTGAGTAGTCCTTCTTGTAGAGCAATTCCATTAGTGTGTGCATCAAAACTACCGTGTTGTGTGTAGCAAATCCTTGTCCCGATATCTGCCTGCAACACCTGTGCAGCACCTTTCATTGCTTTTGCAAATGAATTATCCGCATACTCGACTTCCGACGAATACTTATCCAGCACCGTCCCTAATATATCCGCCCCTTTCAACGCATCTAAACCTGTTTGCGTTAGATAATCCATAACAGGTCCACTACCTAGTGCTTGAGTGTACATATCGCGGAAAGCCTGTAGAGCGTCATTCCTTTGATCAGATTCTCCTATATGATTCATAAGTCCATAAGTTGCAAGGTCAGTAACAGAAGCAACTGGGGCACCATGGGATACAAGTGCCCTAGGCAATCCAGAGCCAAAATTAACGGCAGCAACTACGTTGTCATGTTTTGGATACATTTGGTTGATTGTGTTTCCTAACCAGCCCTCATTACCAACCTTCGTGGGCTCTGCTGTATGCCATATGTCCATTGACCTAAAGTGCGATCTGTTTGGATCAGGATAACCAGTACCGTGAACTATGGCCACTTTTCCTTCATCATAGAGATCTTTTATTGGTGCCATCGCGGGATTCATACCCAAGCCGTCTCCGATGGGTATTATTTGATCATCGTTCAGCCTAACATTTGGCCTATTGTCGACATAATTTGGATCGTTATAAGGAATTATGCAATTAAGGTAGTCGTTACCACCTGAAAGTTGTACCACAACGATTTTTTTATCACCCATCAAACTACTCCTATAAATATTTCAGCAACCATTCAACATAAAACTATCTATCTTTCAAAAATTTGAAATCTATGTCTTCCTGTTTCGAGAACATATATAAGTCCATCCTCATCCAATTGTACATCTACCGGATCCCATAGATATGGTTCCATTCTAGCCGAAATTTCTGATTCATCATCTATGTCCGGGACATAGACCGGCACAAAAGACTCTCTAGCTCTCCGCTCATCTGCCTGTGAATCGAAATATTCTATACACCACGGATTCAAGTCAGCAGCACCCCTATGACTATCTAAAAAGTTGCCTTGGGAATCCAATACTTGAAGCCTTTGGTTACCCCAGTCAGCTACATACATATTTCCTTCCGCATCCACAGCTAAGCCAGCGGGACGACTAAGTTGGCCATCTCCTGAACCTGAATGCCCAAATGAGGCTATGTGCTCACCTTGAGTCGTGAATTTCTGTATTCGATCATTTCTCCAATCTGCCACATAGACATTTCCATGGACATCGTCACAAATCCCCCAAGGATGATCAAATTGTCCATCCAAATTTCCACCAGACCCCCATTGTGTAATAAACTTGCCGTCGAGAGAATATTCTTGGACTCTATTATTTCCAGAGTCCACCAGCAACATACGGTCGCCCCGTATTAAAAGACCACTAGGATTACAAAATTGGCCCTCTCCCGTTCCTTTCTCACCCCAGTATGTTAGAGGATTTCCATCTCGATCAAATTTGGTGATCCTTTGTAATTTCTCATCAGCCAAGTACATATTTTCATCTTCATCAAGGACAATTGAAGTAGGCCATATCATGCCTCCGAGCTGAGAGTCGTTGGTTCCAATCTGGCCATAAAAATCATGGTTTTTGCTGACCATTTGAATACCATTTGAACCTTTTGTACTGGGCTTTCCTCTACTTACAACGAATATTTTTCCGTCAGATCTTATAGCCATTGAAGTGGGAAGGGAAAATCCACGACCACCAAAATCAGCAGCAAACCCAACATTAGTTATGTAATTTAATCTGCTACTCGTTGTTGTCATGTTACCAGCCTCCTTATTACTCTCACTTCTCGAATCTATACAGTTTGGTACTCTTGACTAGACACAATCAGTTGAATCGCCGCCACAGCAGCTTTATCGAAATTATCTGACTCATCATCATGTTCCCACGATAAATCACCATATTTAGATAAATAGTTTCTTAATCCGGACTTTGTCGTTTCCATCACGTCCATGGGTCCCAAAACAATTAAAGCAACTTCAGCGAGTCTATCTGTGGTCATCGAACCTGTACTTGAATAAGTTTTTATACGATCTATTATGTCCCTCACCCCAGACTTATTTGGATCATTGAGAATTCGACCTGCAAAATTAACCCTTTCTACATATGCACCTGTATTGATCCATTCCACACCTCCCTGCCAACCTTCCACACTAGGAGGCCTCATAAGACCTTGACCCATATTACCGCATGCTGCATCAGCTGCAAAAATATCATCGCTTGGCAAGGTAATCGGCCCAGCCAGCCTCATCGTTCCAATCACCATTTCGGCAGGACTTTTTATCCTAGCATTCCTCGCAGACTCAGACTTAAAAAAATCAGAATTAAATAATACTTCTAACATGGCCTTAATATTATGCCCACTATCAAAATATGCCTTCACTAGAGCGTCAATAGCAGCCGGATCCCTAGGGGATTCATGAGGCCATTGAGGCACAGGCAATTCATCCGCCACGAAGAAATGATATAGATGCCTTGCCACAAATCTAGCAGTTGCTTCTTGCTCACATATTATCCTTACTGCATCCTCTCCATTCCAATAACCTGTTTGTCCCAAAATAGTTTTTTCTCCGTCGTCATGGTCTTCTTCATCGTACTCAAATTGCCACGACATATATCCAAAGGGTCTAGCAGTGTTATTTCTCATTCTTATCGACATGTAATCTGGATTTACCACACGCCACCCTGTAAAAGCTCTAGAAGTTTCCTTTATGTCCTCTTCAGAATAATTGCCAACCCCCATAGCAAATAGTTCAAGAATCTCACGACCATAATTTTCATTAATATTAGCTCCGTGATTATCCTGATTATCCAACCACATGATCATCGCAGGATCCTTTGAAAGCTCAATCAAAAGATTGTCAAAACTACCCATACCATGTTCTCTAAACATACTAATTTGATTTGTGACTGGGCGGCTTTGTATCAACTTAGTTACGGCAGTGGCAAACACTCTGTGCCATAAAAGACACATTTTTTCTCTTAGAGGAGTATCCGTCATGACCAATCTATATACCCAGTGAGGCCCTCCACCAGATCTCAAATCTGATAGATCAACATGGTACCTTCTGATAAGGTCGTCAGGTATTACGTCATCATGAGCAGGATTAAGTAATTCTTTCAATGTGGATTCATATCCCATACCCATTGCTCGATCCATCTCGGCTGGCGTCGCGCCAAACCCTGCTCTTCTAAGCAAATGAGCCATTAGAACTGAGTCCTGTTTGGATTGCACAGTAGTCATTTCTAAACCCTCCAGATACTAAAAACTAAACTATTTTGCGGAAGTATAACAATAGCTGCTAGGGTAATAAAGGAGTCTCTTTCTTACCCTAGTGGTCTTAGCCAGAAATGGATCCAATTTACAATGGAAATCAAAGAACGTCCAACCTGTCAATAACTCAGGTCACGACAATGCTCCTTCTCTATATTTCGAAATGAAAGTCATGCAATATTCATCTTGACCTGTCAACATATCTTTGGCTGCCTTACATTTTTCAGATTCCATATCCATAGACATGATACGTTCAATATTAGTTTCCACAGGATTTACGATTCCTGAATTAACTCCAGCCTCAATTGCCAACCTAATAAAAGTATCATTTATCAATTTTCTGGCTGGCAGTCCAAACGAGACGTTACTTAGCCCTCCAGATATTCTCACTCCATTACCAAATTCTGATCTCATCAAACCTACTGTCTCGAGAAAATGATTACCATAATTTTGATCTACAGCTATCGGAAATAATAAAGGATCTATATGAATTTGATGGTCTGATATATCTCTATTACCGCATTCTTCCATCATAGATTGAGCATTATCAAGCCTTTCGTACTCATTCTCAGGCATACCTTCAGAACCGGCAGACGTTACTATCACATAGCTTTCATATTCAGAAACTAAGTCCAAAACTTCTAATCTTTCAAGTGAAGCTGAATTAACCATTGGTTTCCCCTGAGGACTTCCATTCGCTATATATCGTTTAAGACCAGTTTTCAGAATATCCGTACTGGATGAATCAATGCTAGGAGGACGGTGCGCTTTTTCACAAAATAAATCCACAAGCCATTCCATCGCTTCTTTTTGTATATTGATTCGGTGAGATAACTCGTCAACGTTGAGATCCAAAAAATCCGCGCCATTGTTTTCCTGTCGAAGAATCTCGGCTTCGATGTAATCCTCACCCTCTGCTTTAAGCCTACTGTCTGAAGACATACCATTAGATATTGCGACCATAAAGTGTTTAACTCTGCCATCCTTAAATGACTGAGTATCCCGATATATCTCAGGGATTTCCATTGATTTATTCTCTCCCTTCAGACCCCTATAAATCACAACCTCCTCACCGTTCTTATTTTGGCCAATACGGCGTCCTTCTCTCATAAGGACTCTAGTAGTGTGAATATTCTCACCGATGATAATGAAATCTAAAGACGTCATGAATAAGCACTCTCCAAAACAACAAGGAAATATAAGTTAATAAACAGAAATATTTTACATCGAATATTAGAATTCCACATTCTCTATTATGGATAATTTTCTATTCCGTAACCTCAATAAGTTGAGATTTGGCTTTCGTACTAAACATCAAGGATTTCACGATTTTATGCAAACAAAATTACGAAAAATTATCCAAAACGCGTGGTGAACGATTAGTTGGTGAATTATATTCATAATTCAATTCACCTTTTTGTTCTAGAAACTTACGGACTATACCATCTAAAAAGTAATAATCATATGTGTCATATTCATCATCACCACTCATGAGAACATAAACTATTCGTACTAATGGTCCAGGTAATAAAACTTTAACGGAAATTACGTTTCGAAAATATTTGCGGACAGACATTTCCGCTGTCACCGGCAAGGTTTCTTCGGTATAAATACCCCCATCTTTAACATGATCTATGAATCCAGAAAATGTCGATCCCTCTTCACTATAACCATCAACATACACTTCAGTTTTATCTATGCGTCTACCCTTTATAAAAACGGGATATGTTCTATGAATGGAGATTCTATTCCATTTTAAATGTCTAGCGCACTCAGGAACTATGAATCTTTCTAACTCTCTCGGACCCCAACTCCAGTCAGTACCCCACAAACCCTCCCTCGGAATTTCTGAGATGGTTTCCGGAATCCCTGTACCTTCAGATAAACCTATAACATGTTCTACATACGCCCTTATTGCCTTTATCCCAGTATCAGGGATAGTGCTGGAATATCTTTCTAACAAAGATCTTATTGCTCGGGAGTCACTGGACTCATAATCATATTGATAGGATATATCTTCATCTGGTATTTGAATTCCATATGCCTCTTCTATTCCATCTCGAATTCTAGGGCTTAATTCAATTTCACCAGTTTCTATCCGGGAAATTACACTCTGGTTCACATTGATAATTCGAGCTACATCATGCTGGGTTAGTCCCAGCTTTTTCCTTGTACGTTTAAGAGAATCCCTACCATTGTCATTAACCCCTTCAGATTTCCTCATATTTATTGCCCTTTAGGTTTATCCCTTAACTTAGTGCGTTTTAGGACTCTGTTCCTTTTTACACCTACTTTACAAATAGAATCTTCATTTAACGAGACCATCTAAGCTAGAAATCCCCCTTCAGCTTTAATCCTGAAGGGGGATTTCTGTTCTCTATTTTTGGTATTTTCTACTTAGCTCAAACACCTACGTTGTAGAGAAGTCAGGTCATCCCTGTCTTCCTACACATACAGATACAACATATGGAATCAACTGTGTCCATAAAAATTTATCCTAACAACTCTCATATTCATAAAGTAGCACTTACATACGCACTAGATCAAAAACAATCCTCAATAGAACGAATCTATTAAAATACCGAACACATGATAAAGCAAATCCATATAACAATAAAATATCACAATGTTATATTTATACTTAGATATATAACATTTTATGTATATTTAGTCTTATTACTCTCCTTAATAAAAATAAACTTAGACATGTATCCAAAAGTGGCGAATACTGAATAGTCATTAGTAATACTTCTACACCAATGCATTTTCATAAACAAGACCCTACAATGTCACTAAAACAAAGATCAATGTAACTTTATGATCGACTAAAAGTTACATATTTATTATTTTCGTAACCAAGGAAGCTATTATGGATCTGGAAACAAAATCTCAGGGAGAAAGGCTAGCAAGTATTCGAATAGGTCGACAGCTAAATCAAGAAGAATTAGCCAATATTTGCAACCTTAGCAGGGCAACTATATCTAGACTGGAAAACGATCAGATTCCTCTGTCTAAAAAAATCGCTCATCAGTTAGCTTTAGCATTGCGAGTAGACATAACTCTTTTGACAAAAGGTTCAAGGCAATTACCACAAAAAAAAATTGAAGCCCTCATTCGCTTTATAGAAGCCTCGGGAGAATATCTAAGTAATCAAGCAATAGATCTATTGCAAGCACAAGTTAAATATATGGCGATTATTGATCACCCTCAAATCACATATCCAAGGATCGAAAAACAGGGATTTAATTCTGATTGGCAGTGGGGCTTAACTGAATTGAATCAGATAGTTCAATCAACGCTTCCACATGACTTACCTGTGGGAAGAATTCTTATTTATAGACAATACGATGTGCCATTTGGAAGTGATGTTATTAGATACCCTGAGGTTTACATAACTAGCGGCACAGGTCAGGTACCATACGTTACTAACATTCTTGAGGCTATCAGCTACCGGGAAGGGGTTTTCAAAACGGCTGACTTCACTGAGTTTAGAGAAGCAAAAGGGGTGTTTTCAGAAGGTAAAAACCCATACGTTACAAATATTACCTTTAGTGAATCTGAAAACAGATATGTATCCATATTAATCAGCACAGAACGTGAGCCTAGTGTTAATGGATTTCAACATTTAAAAAATACTATTAACGTTTTTTTTGCTGACAAAGTTGCAAAAAAATAAGGTTGGATTGAGTCTTGAAATAACTTTAATACTACGGGTTAATTATTTCCATTAAAATCTGATTTCTCCACCAGGTATTCCCCTTTTCTTCCACTGGCCGACGCTTAATAAAGTAGCAACAAAAGAAAAAACAGCAACACAAACAATAAAAACAATTGACAATGGGTAAATTGGCAACCACCGTATTCCATGTCCAAACCTGATACTCATAATCATCCAAGTAAAAGTCATAATTACTATACTAGTTACCGAAACTATAAAAGTATTTCTACCAATTTCACCAAAAATAGTTCCATACAATAAAGTCCCTATCGGTAGATATACTAGGTTTATAAGTGCAATTGAAAACCCCAACAGAAAGCTAATTCGGTAATTAAGTGAAGGGAATATACTTCTTGCAATACCCTGCATCGCCTCTAAATTCCCATGATACGGAAGTGCTTTTACCATATGACTCCCGTCAACAAGATGCCATCTCAACCCGTTTCTCTTTATATTTCTCCCAAGTTCAAAATCGTCTAGCCTATTGTTCCTAATTAACTGATGTCCACCAATAAGTTCATAAGCAGTCTTCTTGAACAACATGAATTGTCCAAATGTCGCTGACAAATAAGAATTATGAGATCTGTGTGCAATTGACATCGGAAGCCAACAAAATATCGACCAATCTATGAATGGATACATTAAATATTCAAAAATCCATTTTTTCTCTCTTCGTGGCATCAGTGTTAATAAATCAGAATTATCACGCTTTGCTTTCTGTATTGAGCTTTGAATAGTGCCTGGAGCGAGCAAAGTGTCAGCATCTATAAAAACAAGGTAATCTCCTTTGGCATATTGTGATAACTGATGACAGGCCCAATGCTTTCCAATCCATCCTACAGGTAATTCAGACCCCTCAATTAAGGTGACGTTATGACCATCCAAGGAAAATCTGCTCACAATTTCGGCGGTAGAATCATCAGAATTATCATTAAGAACTAGAATTTCAATGTATGTACCTGCGTTCCTGAGAACAGATTCTATACATTCGCCGATTCTTTCCTCTTCATTTCTTGCGGGTATAAGTATTGAAATCAATTCTTTTGAGGATTCTTCACTTGAAGAGGAAAACCTCATGGGCACAAGCTTATCCATGGCCACACAATTCAGAAGTGTTATCAACATGGACGTGCCCAATAATAAACACGTTCCACCCAACCATATATACTCAAACAAAATCAATAATCACTCCCTGGTAGTCTCCTGATCCAAGAACGAACAATCAATCCCTTCGAGTATTCCGTCCTATGCTTATACCCAATCAATGCTAGGTTAAATAACCCAAAAATAATCAGATAATCTGATCCATCCAATAAGCCAAATATTATTACCAAAAACGCCAAACAAGTTGTAACCGTTATCGCATGGTTTTTTTGGATGAGATGCATCATCCCTAGAATAACCAACGCTACAGGGAACGCTAAACCATATGTAATAGCAATCCATGATCCCCAACTGGATGCTAATGCCTTGCCTCCTTTGAACCCTAGAAATGGGGACCATGCATGTCCCACAACTGGAGATATAACTCCTATCGCAGCCAAAAAATGATCAGCAAAAGAACTAGGATCCAATGAGGACATAAGAAACCAAACAGGAACAGTAGCTTTTCCAATGTCCAAAATCATGGCCAGAATCCCCACTATCCATCCAGAAGAAATCCAGGCATTAGTGGCCCCAGGATTCCCGTCGCCTACATCTCTAGCATCCTTACCTGAAATATATTTACTCAATAAAAGTGACCATGGTACTGACCCGCTCAAAAAGCCGACCAAGGTCCACATTAAAAAATCAATAGTTGGCACGAAACTAGGACATCTCCATTAATGGTTAACGCGTGGTAGAGTACCATATCAGTCATAACCTGTATTTTCCTTTCGAATAGCAGTCACCGTAATATTCGTAGAGTCGAGTTTTTCCCAAATAAAATTAAATCAAAGGACCTAATATGAACCAATATGACCCATTATTCGACATCTCTAACAAAACAGTTATCGTCACTGGTGCTTCATCGGGTCTCGGAGTCACATTTGCGAAATTTCTAGCAGAAAGAGGGGCGAATGTAGTTATAACAGCAAGAAGAATCGAAAAATTAAACGATTTGACTCAGGAATTAATTAGAAGCGGGTTTTCATCAATCGCAGTTCAGTGCGACGTCACCCAATCTAGTCAAGTTAAGGAGTTGTTTGATAAGACTGAAAAAAAATTTGGAAGGGTGGACATACTAGTAAACAATGCAGGTCAAATTGCCGAAGCAGGGGCAGTCCCAGAAAAAATCACGGATGACATGTTCGAACAAACCGTAAAAGTAAATCTCATGGGCCTATGGTTTTGCTGTCGTGAAGCTGGTCAACGGATGTTGTCGGACGGACTTGGTGGATCAATAATCAATCTGTCTTCAGTCGCTGGTTTAAACGGTATGAGAGGAATGCCCGCGGCTTATCAAGCCACCAAAGGAGCAGTAACAAACTTAACCAAAAGCCTAGCAGCAAGCTGGGCTGACCGCGGAGTAAGAGTGAACGCTATTGCACCAGGATGGTTTCCAAGTGAAATGACTGGAGCTTGGGTTAGAAACTCCGCATTTCGTAAACATATTAGTGCGAATTCGCCAATGGGTAGAATAGGCAAACCCGAGGAACTAAATGGGGCGTTACTACTTCTCGCATCACAAGCTTCTAGCTTCATTAATGGTGAAATCATATCCGTAGATGGGGGTGTCAATGCTTCAACTGGGCTGCCCTTCTTCAATGAAGAAATGTTTAAATACATGGAAAAGGCTGTCCCGGGAGATTTAGCAAAAAGAATAAGACCTGAAAAGGAGTCCTGACTTGGAAGTCAATTTAACACCTTGGATACCTGAACAGGTAACCATGGCATGGTTGTCAAACATACTTTCCAAGTCATCGAATTACAAAGATTCTAAAATAATTGGCCTAACATCTCAGCCAATAAGTCCTGGTAGAGGATTCTCTGGCCAAGTTCATAGATATTTCATCAAATACTCTCACAAGGCCTCAAAAACCATTCCTGAAACAATAATAGGTAAATTCTCATCTCAAAATCAGGTTACGAAAAAATTCCTGAGAAACTATTCAATAAATGAGATTTCAGCCTATCGCGAATTTTCTCAAAGTACTAACCAATTGCTTCCAAAAACTTATTTTATGGCGATAAATGAAAAGGAAGGAAATATATGCCTTTTACTGGAAGACCTTGATTCAACTTCCAAATATAACGTAGATCTCCTTAGCTTCGAACAATACGAATTTGCCGTCAAAAAGATTGCAGAATTTCATGCAATTTGGAGGAAAAAACCAAGACCTAAATGGGCTCGTCCAGCAAGAGCATTAACGGGACATACCAATAAAATAATGTCACGTAATATCTGGAAGTTCCTAGAACTATACAGAGATCACTTAGGCAATGATTTTAGACAACTATTGAATGAGTATCCAAATCAGTCGCATAAAATATTTCCTAGATCAACAAATGCATATACGACAATCACTCATGGAGATTTCAGACCAGATAATTTTTTCATTTTGAAATCTATATCTAATAATCTAGAGCTAAAAGTAATTGACTGGCAGCTGACCTCTCAAGGTCATGGTATTTGGGATATCTCGTATCTAACTGCCTGGGGCGTCCCTATAGAAAATCGGCGTGAATGGGAACAACAAATTAAGGATATTTACAGAGAGACTATGGATTTAGGTTATCCGGATTATGATCTGTCGACCCAAATGGAAGTCGAGTACTTAAGGGGATTTCTGATCGCAATTCAGATATTGGTCATCGCCGCTTCTGAATTTTCTGATCAATCTGAAAGAGGAGAGAAATTGATACGTACTACAACTGATAGAATCAACATGATCATCGAAGACCATAATTTATTAAAGTTTTTAAGGAACCTATGATAGAAACTAAAGAGCCTATCATTTTAAATGCCATTAATAGACTCTCTGAACAATTTATAAACAAATTAGAAACCTTCTCATCAAGCGAATGGGAAGCTCCTAGCCACTGTCATATGTGGGCTACCAAGGACGTAGTCTCTCACATGATAGCAACTACCGGTTTTTTCTTGAATTCCGTTACAAAAGCCCTTCAAGGAGACGAACTTCCCCCGGAGGGAGCTCCGAATCCTGGGGTCGGAAATGCGGCTACCATGGGTGCTGGAATAGCCTCACGGGCTATACAAATATCTGAGACAGATTTTCACAATTATAATTCAATGTTAGATACATTAAGATCCATGGAATCTGATATGGCAGAAACTTTTCATTCCATCTCTGAAGAGCAATGGAATCTCGGTGTCTATCATCCGATAAATAAAATCTCAATAAGAGACATTTTGTATTTGAAACTCATGGAGAGTGTTCTGCATAGTTGGGATGTCCTCCATGCACTAGATAAAAATTACCGAATTGAATCAAAGTTTGCTAATCTTCTTACTGAAGTTTGGACAAATCCTCTATTAAATAGATGGTTTATTAGTCCAGAAGAAAAATTCAATGCCGTGACGCTTGATTTCCATTTATCCGCAAATTCCAGAATGCGTATTATAAGTTGGAATGGCAATTTGGAAATAATGAAACCAGCATTTGAAACTGATGGCCAAGCAGATGCCGAAATATATACCGACTCAAGTTTATTTTCACTGTTGATCACAGCAAGATTAAACCTAGACGAAGCTATACAAACAGGAATCGCCTCCGTAACCGGAAATCGAAAAGCAGCAGACAAATTTCACTCTTGGTTTAAAGGTGCATGAAA
Source organism: uncultured Dehalococcoidia bacterium (assembly GCA_964343265.1). Classification (GTDB taxonomy): domain Bacteria; phylum Chloroflexota; class Dehalococcoidia; order Lucifugimonadales; family UBA826; genus CAYFIW01. The sequence goes on from CAYFIW010000004.1 coordinate 62,835, forward strand.
TATTCAGTTCTAAATCCTAAGAAAAGGACTTCTGTAGTGGTAATACAGATTTAGGAATTTTACAAACTATTGTGTAGGCAGGGTCAAAAACATTTCCAACTTCATACTCTACGTGCATCCCTACAATAATCTGTGTATCTTCAGTCGTCAGCCCATAGCCATCAACAAGCCAGCGAATCATCTCCGAAGTAGCGTGCTGTAGTGCCTCATCCATAGGCCTTACATTGCCTGTTGTAAATATGTGAGTTTCGTTTTCACCTCTGGGCCAATTAATTACATGACCTTTAATAACTTTCAATGTAAAAGCCACATCCATTGAAATTTCAATGCCAGTACCTAAAATTTCACCATCTGCTTGATAAGCGTGCCCATCTCCGATGTGAAAATAAGCACCTTCCTGAAAAACTGGGAAATAGGCAGTGACTCCAGGTGAAAATCCCCTGTAATCCATATTCCCACCATAATTTCCTGAGGTTATTGTAGAAATAAATTGCCCTTTCTCCGGGGCAACACCAAAGCAACCGATCATGGGACGAATGGGGACTTTCAAGTTTCGAAGATATGGAGAAGGATTTTCCATTGCTGCTACACCTGAATCAAAATCCAAAATAAAGTTAAATTGTTCATTTTCAACGGAATTTAAAATATGACCTGGTTCCAATACATTGGATGCTATATGTGGCCGACAAAAGCCATCTTCTCTGTTGGGCCTTACTTTGTTGAGAGTAACGGCAAGTACATCTCCCGGCATAGCCTCTTCCACGAAAAAAGGGCCAGTTTGTGGATTACCTCTAACTGAGACATATTGCCCATTAAAATCTTTCCCCGCAGCATCTACAGTCTTGGTATATACCGTGTCCCCCGATTTTATTGAGAGGACAGGATCGTGAGGACCTATAGTAAGATGATAATTTTCGGGTAAATAAGAGTATTCCATTCAAGTATCTCTCTTCATCATACAAAATAATTACGACTAAAAATCGTCAGTTGAATAAAATGACGTCCTAGTATGGTTATTTTCAATCCTTGCAGAGCAATCATTTGATGTGATGCTGCAGAACCCACATTCTCTAATACTAGGTGTTTTAACGGGCGGATCAACCTTACAAAGATCTAGGATAACTTTAGCGAGCCTTCTTATAAATTCTTCATCAACCGCCAGAGCGGGTATGTCAACTACATGGTCTCGATAGACTAGCTTCCCAGACACCACAGGCGTGATTGACACGACATTTGATTTAGAAACCGCATACATGTATATCATTACTTGGATTGCGTGTGTTGGAGATGGATGACCTGTCTTCACGTCCATAACCACTACATCAGTATCTTTCACAGCTAATAAATCCGGAATTCCGCTTAATACTGCAGAATTCCCCTTCAATTTCAAAAGATTCTGATGTTGAACTGATACCTCATATCCGATAGATTCATACTCATGTCTGGTTTTGTTTACTAATTCCGTGTGAATTAGTTGCCACTTAGCAGCATTGAAATCCGACGGGACTTTATCATAGCTATTTCCTTCGTGATTAGACTTAAACCAATGGGCCCATTCACAAAAATCCTCACCTGACATCAACTTGGAAACCCATGTGACCCAAACATATGGAAAATTACGCCTAACAGCCATGAAGGACACAAACCCTATAAAGAATTAATAAATACATAGAACTCGCAAGTATACCTATAACGAAAATAGCAACTAATCAAATTTACTCAATCAACCCAGACAATCCTGTTAGTGGATATCAGTTCCTGCTTCGAAATGCCGTTGCAACGCCGACTATAAAAGCGACGGCAAATATGGTAGTCAGTTCATTACCTTCTGGTCGACCTCTTATGACATAGGTTATTCCATAAGTAGCCACAAAAGCTATCGCAGAATTGATAAAAAATACTAATGTTTTGCTCATAGATAAATTAATTCTACATTGCAGTTGACCGGTGCAAATGTAACCCGTCAACCCAAATAATAAACCGTTTGGTGGAGCTGAGGAGGCTCGAACTCCTGACCCCCTACTTGCAAAGCAGGTGCTCTCCCAACTGAGCTACAGCCCCACGCTTGAACGAAATTCTACACTCTTAGATTGGCATGTTAAAAGAAGTTTATACGCACTTTAACGACTGAATAGTAGAAAGAAACCGAAGAGTTCTAAAATTTTGCCCCATTGGGGCGGATACAACGGCGAATTTTCTTAAGGAATGACTCAATCATGTAAGAAGAGCTACTTGTTAATTAACAATCATGCTCGATTCTCCATAAGTTGGATCAAACGTTCGCCGATAGACCTGGGATCACGCTTTAAAGCGTTACCCTTCTCCCTTGAAAGGAGGTGA
>CAYFIW010000005.1:0-62401 GCA_964343265.1 uncultured Dehalococcoidia bacterium
CATCCCTACTGCTTTACTGTTATTCCTTCTGATTTCATATTCAGCAGTTCAAAAGCCTTCTGATGAAACTAGAAATCTTCAACCTATTTTCCTATTCGCATGCCTTCTTGCACTGGGAGGATTGGGCCTCATTATATTGGTGGATATATGGAGAGTAGAGGGTGATATAGAGAGAATGAATACGGTTTTCAAATTCTATATACAATCATGGGTGATGCTAGCAATTTCATCTAGTTATTTCAGTTACAGGGTATTGTCTTCATTTAATCAACTCCCTATCACAGCCAAGGTATCATGGAGTCTGATATCCACAATATTGGTTTTAGGCAGCCTCATATATCCAGTTATGGGTTCACGGGACCGAATCCAAGACAGATTTGCACCTACCCCATTTTCATTAAACGGATACAAGTACATAGAAGGCACTACTTACAACGACCCTGTCGGAACAATTAATTTGGAAAACGACTTTAAAGGAATCCTTTGGCTCAGACAAAACATAGAAGGATCTCCTGTGATTGCAGAAGGATTAACTCCATCTTACAGATGGGGAGGTAGAGTTTCAGTTCACACTGGCCTCCCTTCAGTCATAGGGTGGAAATGGCATCAGGAACAACAGAGATGGGATTACAGGCAATCAGTGGAAGACAGGAGAAGAGATATAGACATGCTTTACAGTAACCCATCGATGGCAGATGAGATCATAGATCGATACGGAATCAGCTACATATATGTAGGAAGTGTTGAAAATTTATATTACCCATCAGAGAGTATTAACGCCCTTAAAGAGGGACTCGACGGCAAACTTGGCATAGTATTCGAATCAAATGAAGTAACAATTTTAAAGGTGAAATAGGCTACTTAAAACCTTGTATATTTCATCAACTAATTCTTGCGCCAAACAAAAGTTTTTGCCGACGATAGATGTAATTTTCAGAAAGAAGTATCAAAGGTTTCCGCGCATCTAAAAAATTTTCCCCTAGTTTTTGAAAAACATCCGACAAACCTAGCAACGTAGAAGTAGGATGTTCTCGGGCTAGTTTGTAAAATGTTTTTCCTTCATATTCGTAATCTTCCAGGCTTCTTTTAATTTTGCGTACCCATTGATTATTATTTCTATTCCGCCCGTCTGTATCGGCCTGTACATACATATCGGTTCCGTATATTCCGGACAGAAATAAACACAAATCACCAATTCTTTTAAAATATTTGAACTGATCAGGAATCTCAGCTTTGGATGCAAATTTAATCAAACTATCTACATCCAGATCACTATATTTAACTCTACGCTTAATGCCTTTTCTAATCCTTACTGGAACAACGTATGAGTGTATTTTGGTAAAAGACGCAAGCATATGAGCTAAATACTCCAAAACATCCGGGATATCCAAAAACGTGGTAACTTCTTGAGAATCAAACACAGGTATCTTGACATTACCGGATTTCTCTATGGTATAGGAAACTGATTCTAGGTCGTCTTGGGCTTTCCTCAACAACACTTCAAAGTACAACCGTGGCGATATCTTTAAAAGAACATCTTCGTCCTCTGTAATTTTAAAAAACGCACGTCTGTCGGATACAACTGCTTTTCTATAGTCACGGTCATATTTGATAGCTTTACGAACACCCGAAGATTCTCTACCACAAGCGGAAATTGCAGAGACTAGAAAATCTATATCACGATCAGTTAATTCCAAATCTATATGATCATTTTTCATTTGATAAGACTCATTTGAGGAGCATTTTTTCATTCAGATGATCTTACACATCTAGATGTAAGTAGACTATCCGGATAGGTAGGACTTCATCAATACCAGACAACGCCCCGTATGTAATTGACACTCCTGCTATTGGTATAGACAATGTCGCATACCTCGTAGTCCTTGGAGAATTAAAAGATTGCCATACACAGTACTCGACAACTTTTTGGTGCTTGACTTATCTAATCGTTTATCAGGCTCATTTTGCGCGAAAACCCTCGGTTTATATGGATGCGACGTTATTAAAGTAGAACCAGTCATTGGTGATCCAAATAGAGAGTGGAAGGACTACATTGATGATGACAAGAACACGATAAATCCTTTGTTTCTACACCTTAATGTCGGAAAAAAAAGCCTATCTCTAGATATTGAAAGCCCTGAAGGGTCAAAAATATTGAAACAATTGATAAAAAAGGCCGATATAGTTGTTGAGACATTTAAACCCGGATACCTCGACTCTATTGGTTTAGGGTATGAATCAAGTACAAAGGACAACCAAGGACTCATCATGACGTCGGTTACTCCCTTTGGACAGAGTGGCCCTTACCGAAACTATGACTACACAGAATTGACTATATTCGCCATGTCAGGTGCAATGCATAGAGAAGGTTTACCAGATAGATCCCCATTGAGATATGGCGGAGAAATAGCGCAATACTATTCGGGAAACGCCGCAGCGGCTGCGACTAGCGTGGCAATATTCCGTAAGTTACAAACAAACTTGGGGGAATGGATAGATATATCCATCCAAGAATGCATGGCAGGACATCCGCACCAGATAGGAAGAAGAGCACCATTTATATACTCAGGCGAAACAGACCCACGCACCGAACCTAGAATATTACCAGGAATAGGAGAATCCTACGCTATTGGCACTTTCCGTTGTGCCGACGGTTATGTCAGTTTCCTTCCACTTGGAGCCAGAATGTGGCCAAACATTGCAAGAATGATTGGTCGAGATGATCTTATAACTCATCCAGATTATTTAGATTCAGAAAAGCGATTAGAAAACAGAAAAAGCCTAGAAACTATATTTCAATCATGGCTAGATCAACACACAAGAGAAGAAATATTTTCAGCAGTGCAAAAAGCCGGAGTACCTGGATCACCCATTTTAAGAAGTGACGAAGTAACCGAAAATGAACAATTTAAGGCACGAGATTATTTCACTGAATTAGATTATCCGTCAGTAGGAACCCAAAAGTACACTGGAGACCCTTTTAGATTAACTTCGATTCCTAAGAAAGATGCGCTCCCTCCCCCTACATTAGGTCAACATAACCATATAATTTTGGAGAATTATTTAAACTACACAAATTCAGATATCGTTCGATTGAAAAAAGCCAAAGTTATATGAACCAACAGAACCGAACCCAAGATAGTGTCCCTCCCCTTAAAGGAGTTCGAGCTTTAGAGTTAGCAGAAATATGGGCTGGTCCATATTGTGGATGCCTATTGGCTGATATGGGAGCTGAAGTAATAAAAATAGAATCCATACAAAGAATATCAAGAGGGCCAGTATCTCCTCCTAAAGGGAGCAGTGGATATCCAGAGTATGACCCAGGCTTACGCCCTTGGAATCGTCAAGCTAATTTTAATTCAACCAACAGAAATAAAATGGGAATTACCCTAGATTTAAAAACACCGGAAGGTGCCAATACATTTCGAGATCTTGCAAAAGCGAGTGACATTATTTTTTGCAACTATGCTAGGAATGTTATGGATGGATTTGGTCTAGGTTATGAGGCTATAAAAAATATTAAACCGGACATTATTTACATGCTGATGCCCGGATATGGAAATACAGGACCCTATAAGGATTACAGAAGTATGGGAATGGCTATCGATGCAATAAGCAGCCATTCATTTCTTCGTGGCTATCCTGACTTGGAGCAATCTTCAAATTCGCTCGTTCATCATCCGGATGCAGTAGCGGCTGTAAATGGAGTACTTGCCATCACCACTGCTCTGATTCATAGAGAGCAAACTGGCCAGGGTCAATTTATCGACATGTCGCAAGCCGAATCATTCATGACGCATTTGGGTGAAATATATATAGAAAGCCAAATGCGTGGTACTCCTAGAAAACGAAGAGGGAATAGGAACCCAGGATACGCTCCACAAGGAGTATACAGATGTTCTGGAACCGATAATTGGATCGCTATAAGTATAGTAAATGAGGATCAATGGAAATCTTTTGTCAATGTAGCTGATATAGATGAAATTAGAGATATTAAATATTCAACCGTAAAAGGTAGACTAGAATCTCATGACGTATTGGATTTCCACATAGAGAACTGGACTTCCAATAATGACAGATACGAGTTAATGGGAAAATTACAAGATAACGGAATACCAGCTGGTGTAGTTATAGACTGCGGGGCTGACACTTATGCAGACCCACACTTAAACGATAGAGAATTCTTCCAGATCGTTGACCATCCGGATGCAGGAATTTTTCCAATGTCGGGACCAGTAATTAGGTTTGCAAGTCAAAAGGATATTATTCGTCACGAACCATCGCCTACCTTAGGACAACACAATGAATATGTTCTAGGTGACATATTAGGCTACGACCAGAGTCATATTGATGATTTAAAGCAAGAAGAGATCATAGGCATAACTCCTCTCTTAGGCGCCGATTTAGGTGGATCTCGTAGAGCTGCAGAAGAATTGAAGCGTCAAAAATCGAACGGAAACTAATCATCACTCATTTCTCATAAATAGTTTAGTGGTAAAAGTATCTGATAGTTAAGGCACGCGTAAAAGGAGAATCCCATAAATCAACAACGCTCCTACGGTTTGTGGGAATCACCGATTTCAGCAAGCCTAGTCGCCTCAAGTAAGATCAACTTTGGCGACTTAGCAATAGACGGAAATGACATTTACTGGACAGAGACCAATCCCGAGGAAAACGGCCGCTCAGTAATAGTCAGACATAGAGAAAATGCCCCAATCAAAATAATTAACAGGGCTCCATACGATGTAAAAAACAGAGTCCACGAATATGGGGGAGGATCGTTTTGCGCCCACAATGGAACGGTATTTTTTTCAAATTTTACCGATCAGAAGATTTATAGAGTCAAAGAAACCGATAAAGATCCTGAACCTATTACCTCCAATTTTGACGATACAAGATACGCTGACTACATCTTCGATGCCTCGAGAAAAAATCTTATTGGTATACGGGAAACTCATAGTGAGTCAGGGTCGATCGAAAATTGCATAGTGGCTATTGATACTGAAGGACGTCAAAAGGAAAAAATATTAGCAGTAGGAGCCGACTTCTATTCTTCTCCAAGACTGAGTCCAGATGCAAAATTTTTAGCATGGATACAGTGGAACCACCCTAATATGCCATGGGATTCAACTGAGCTTTGGGTCGCAGAACTTGATAATTTAGGTGACTTTAAGAGTTGTTCAAAAATTCAAGGGTTTCAGAAAGAATCTGTTTGTGATCCATCATGGTCACCTGAAGGAAAACTACATTTTGTATCAGATGTTTCGGGGTGGTGGAACATATATAAACAGGAAGATACCGAAATTATAAACATAACCCCTTTTGAAGCAGAATTTACACAACCTAAGTGGGGACTTGGCGCAATTTTTTACGGATTTGTTAACAAAAAAGAATTGTTTTGCGCGTTCAACAAGAAAGGGCACTGGTCTTTTGGAAAGATTTCTCATGATAACGTCTTTTCGGACACCAAATTCGATCACGAAATTAATGATATAGGTCGTTCAGGAATTAAGGTACATGATAACCAAATTCTTTTAAGCGCTGGCTCACATGTCGGACAAGAATCTATTTTTTTAATGAATGAAGACGGTCTTATCAATAATTTGAGAAACTCATGCTCTAATGAATTTCCTGTCGACCTAATTTCAGTGCCAGAAACAATTGAATTTAGAACAGAAGATGCTGAGATAGCTCACGGATTTTTCTACCCTCCACGGAACCCCAAATTTTATGCGCCCAACAATGAACTCCCTCCGCTGCTTGTACTGAGCCATGGAGGTCCAACAGGATCGACCTCCACCGCCCTTAATGTAGCCATACAATTTTGGACTACCAGAGGATTTGCCGTCTTGGATGTTAACTATAGAGGTAGTACGGGGTATGGATCGAGATACAGAAAAAGCCTTTATGGAAAATGGGGCATATCGGATGTACAAGATTGCATAAACGGAGTAGATTTCCTGGCAAGGGCCGGAAAAGTGGATAAAGAAAAACTTGCTATACGTGGCAGTAGCGCAGGAGGATTCACAACTCTGGCCGCGCTTACATTTACTAATAAATTTCAAGTTGGCGCCAGTTATTATGGAATAAGTGACCTTGAGGCCTTAGCGATAGAAACCCATAAATTTGAATCACATTACATGGAATCATTGATAGGAAAATACCCTGAAAACAAAAAGCTGTATCTTGATCGATCGCCTCTCATGCACAGTGAACGTTTATCATGCCCAATAATTCTTTTTCAGGGGTCTGACGATAAGGTTGTGCCTCCAAATCAATCTCAAAGAATGGCTAATTCCCTTGAAACTCAAGGAATAAAAGTCTCATACACTGTCTATGACGGGGAAGGACACGGATTTAGAAAATCGGCAAATATAGAGGATAGCCTAAACTCAGAGCTTGAGTTTTATTTGGACGTCCTGTCAATATAATTATATTGAGATCAAAAACCCTTTAACTTTAGCTGAATCTCATCTTCTTGATTTTCCAATGATTTAAATCCAGATATGCCCACTCCAACCAACCGGAATTTAGAATCTCCCAATAGCTCTAAGTTTAATAATTTTAGAGCTGATTCAGCTATCTCCGAGGAGAGCTGCATAGATTCTGTGGAAGTCACCTGTCTCGTATAAGTTTTGAAATCTGAGTCTCTCAACTTCAATTTAACCGTTTTACCTTTTAATCCTCGTCGCATTAAAGAGGTCCCAACATCTTGACTCAATCGTCGAACAATTTCTTCTAGTTCATCCCTGTCTGAAGTATCAAACATGAGAGTAGTCTCAGAACTGTAAGACTTTCGAATTCTCTGAGCTACGACGGGACGATTATCAATACCCTGGGACATTAGACGTAACGATTTTCCATTAGCTCCAAAAAATTCATAAAACCAAGCATCATTTTGTTGAGATAACTGACCTATAGTACGTATATTCAGTGTCTCTAATCTCTTCGTAGTCTTGGGTCCTATCCCCCAGAGACATTGAACAGGTAATGGAAATAAAAAATCCTTTTCCATACCCGGTCTAACTATCGTAAAGCCATCAGGTTTATCATTGTCAGAAGCAATCTTGGCGACAGATTTTGATGTCGCAACACCCACAGATATTGTTAACCCAAGCTGAGATTGAACTTCTTTTTTTAGACTTCTTGCAATTTCAGGAGGTGTTCGCTGTTCATTTTCCAAGTCAGAAACATCAATGTATGCCTCGTCCAATGAAAGGGGCTCTATTCGATCTGTAATTCCCCTAAACATCTCCATAACTTTGGCAGACACCTCACGATAAACATCGAACCTGGGAGGTTTGCGTATCAAGCTAGGGCAAAGTTTCAAAGCTCTACTCATAGGCATAGCGGATTTAACACCAAAGCTACGCGCTTTGTATGAAGCAGAGGCTACCACCCCTCTCTTTTCATGACTTCCACCAACAACTACAGGTTTACCAAAAAGATCAGGATCATCTCTTTGTTCAACTGAAGCATAAAACGCATCAAAATCCGCGTGAATTATGCCTCTATTATTTTCAGGGAATTCTCGTTTCATTTAGCCCCACAACCGATAAACCAGGTGCAAACATTTTACAAAGCCATTAGATCATGGTTATTCTGTATAGTGGTGTTGACCTTTCCTTGTGAACTATAGTAATATTTTCAACGTGGAGCAACTATACCCCCAAGGCTTTATTTATTTCATTTCTAGGCTAACGTGTGGACACGCGTTGGATTATGTTGGTTCACCTCGCGTTGAGCAAAAAATAAGCAGGCTCATAGTAGAAACCCCATCATAGCCACCTCATCAAATTGACTAAGGAGTGTGACGACCTATGACTTCGTCTACATCACCCAGATATAACGACATTTTCCCTTCGGTAAAGTCGTTTTCCAAAATTGAACGAATCTTGGACGTTCCAGATTTAATAGACGTGCAAAAAGATTCTTTCAATTGGTTTACAAGCAAGGGACTCACAGATTTATTTGAAGAAATCTCTCCGATAGAGGATAACCAGGGTCAAAATTCCAGATTTTCTTTGCGATTTGTAGGCCACGACTTTGAAGATCCTAAATTCACTGAAGAAGAGTGTAGAACACACGAAAAAACTTTCGACGCTTCTTTGTACGTGACTGTCGAATTGCAAATCAATGCGGCAGGTCCAGGACAAGGGGAAGTTAAAGAGCAAAGGCTTTATGTAGGTAATATACCAATTATGACTTCTGCTGGAACTTTCATAATCAATGGAGCGGAGAGGGTTGTTGTTAGCCAGCTAGTTAGATCTCCAGGTGTTTATTTCACTGAAGATAGGGACCCAGGATCCGGCAGACCTTTGTCTTCTGCTAAATTAATCCCATACCGCGGAGCATGGATGGAATTTGAAACTAGTAACAGGGATGTCCTGTACGTAAAGGTAGACAGAAAGAGAAAGACACCAGTCACAACTCTTTTGAGGGCTCTTGGGTATGAAACAGATCAAGAGATTATTGAGTTGTTTGAAGATGTTGACACAAATGATGACCATCAATTCATTAAGACAACAATAGCAAAAGATTCTTCAGTCACTAGCAGTGAAGAGGCTTTAATAGAGTTTTATAGGAGGTTGAGGCCAGGCGAACCTCCTAACGCAGAGAATGCAAGAAATTTGATAGATAGTCTTTTCTTTGACACAAGAAGGTATGACCTAGGGAAAGTAGGAAGGTACAAACTAGACAGCAATCTGAAGGGTCCCGAAAATGCCTATCGAGACAGTGTAGAGAACGAAAGAATCTTAGCAAAAGAAGACATAATAAATTTGTTAAGAAGGCTCATAGAGATTAATAATGAAAAGCGTAGAGCGAACGACATTGACCATTTGGGAAACAGAAGAGTTAGAGCAGTAGGAGAACTGATACAAAACCAGGTGCGAGTGGGATTGCTTAGAATGGAACGAGTCATCAAAGAAAGGATGACGATCCAACCTGATCCTTCCAGCACAACACCTGCAGCCCTAATCAACGTACGCCCAGTAGTAGCAGCCGTCAGAGAGTTCTTTGGTGGATCTCAACTATCCCAGTTTATGGATCAAGCAAATCCATTAGCCGAGCTGACTCACAAACGGCGATTATCTGCCCTAGGACCCGGTGGATTATCTAGAGAAAGGGCTGGCTTTGATGTTAGAGATGTCCATCATTCCCATTACGGACGAATTTGCCCGATTGAAACTCCAGAAGGACCAAACATTGGTCTTCTGGTTTCTTTGGCTACCTATGCTAAAACTAACGCATTCGGCTTTATAGAAACTCCATACCGAAAAGTGTTGACCGAACTAAGTAATGGAGATGCCAGTCAGCTCATCGGACACACTCCTATTGATAACATCGTATCAAATGATGGTAAGACAATAGTAAGGGGTGGCACTCAAATAACTGTAAGAACAGCTGGCAGAATAGCTTCGCAAGAAACAAAAACTTTTAAAGTCAAACCATATGTTTCACGCTCAATACAGGACATTGTTCATCTTTCAGCAGATGACGAAGAGAACTACTTTATCGCTCAAGCGAATTCGCCTATTAATGACGCTGGTGAATTTATTGAAGACAGGGTCGAGACTAGAAAGGGTGAAATAGTTGGTATGGAATCAACATCTGAAGTCACGTACATGGACGTGTCTCCTCTCCAACTAGTCAGCGTATCAACATCACTAATTCCTTTCTTGGAGCATGATGATGCAAACCGAGCACTAATGGGTTCTAACATGCAAAGACAGGCCGTACCACTTATGAAACCGGAAAGTCCCTTGGTTGGTACAGGAATGGAGGAAAGAGTAGCTAGGGACAGTGGACAGGTGGTTCTTTCGAAGTCAAATGGAGTCGTCACTTCCGTGACAGGCGACTCGATAGAAGTGACTAGTGACGATGGAGAAATACATACACATAATTTAGTTAAATTCCATAGAAGTAATCAAGGAACCTGTATAAACCAGAGACCTATTATAGACAAAGGCAGTGTAGTTAAAACAGGAGAAATTTTAGCTGATGGTTCATCCACGGACACCGGTAAGCTTGCATTGGGACAAAATGTTCTAGCCGCTTTCATGACTTGGGAAGGCTACAATTTTGAAGACGCAATTATCCTAAGTAACAGACTAATTAAAAGCGACAAATTCACATCAATACACATTGAGAAACATGAAATCGAAGCCAGAGACACCAAACTAGGCCCGGAAGAAATCACAAGAGATATTCCGAATATAGGAGAAGAAAGTCTCAGAAATTTGGATGAAGATGGGATTATACGAATCGGTGCAGAGGTAGGGAATAGGGACATCCTTGTAGGGAAAATTACTCCAAAGGGAGAAACAGAATTAAGTGCAGAGGAGAAATTGCTGAGAGCAATTTTTGGAGAGAAAGCACGCGACGTAAAAGACTCTTCCCTCTACGTACCACATGGACAGGGCGGAAAAATAATAGACGTCAAAATTTTGGAAAGAGATAAAGGTGATGACCTCTCCCCTGGGGTTAACAAGCTCGTGAGAGTTTGGGTGGCTCAAACAAGAAAAATAACTGAGGGAGACAAGATGGCAGGACGCCATGGCAATAAAGGCGTGATCGCAAAAATAATGCCTGAAGAAGACATGCCATTTTTGCCAGACGGAACACCCGTTGACATCATATTGAATCCTATCGGTGTCCCATCAAGAATGAATCTAGGCCAAGTTCTAGAAACTCATCTTGGTTGGGCCGCTCACCAACTAGGTTTCGGAGCTGAAACACCCGTATTTGATGGCGCCGAGGATGTAGAAATAGAAGATGAATTGGCAAAGGCTTGGATTATAGGACAATCAGAGGCTGTACCGCCAGAAGCGATCATTGAAAACAATCCTGAAAGTGTCGACATTAATGCTATAAAAAAATATCTAGAGGAAAGAGACGAGAGCTTCGATAGAATATTCGTTGACAACATACCTAACGCCGCAAGAGAGGCATGTCTTAAAATTTGGCTTCGTGAGGTAGCGGGCCGTGATCCTGATAATCTCAATTTAGAACAAATGATGGATGAGGCTCTTGTGCTCAACAGAGACTACCAGTTAGCCGCTCCTGTATTAGGTAAATCCACGTTATATGATGGCAGGACGGGAGAAAAATTCGACCAACCTATAACTGTCGGATATATATACATGTTGAAACTTATTCATTTAGTAGAAGATAAAATTCATGCCCGAGCTACGGGCCCATATTCACTGATCACTCAACAACCGCTAGGTGGTAAAGCACAGATGGGAGGGCAGAGATTTGGAGAAATGGAGGTTTGGGCATTAGAGGCTTATAGTGCGGCTCATAATCTTAGAGAAATGCTGACCATTAAATCGGATGACGAAATTGGGCGTGTAAAAACCTACGAAGCGATTGTAAAAGGCGAAGATGTTGCACAACCCGGAATACCACAATCGTTTCATGTCTTGATGAAGGAATTACAAAGTCTGGGACTGTCTATTGAACTCGAAAATCAAGAGCTGGATCAAATGGCATTAGACGGAGATGGAGTAGGGATTTTTGGAGATGAAACCTTATCTGAATTGTCAGATCCATTAGCACTGTTGGAAGGATCAACTTTAGAAGATTCCAACGATGACCCTGAGGCGTCTGACAATACAACTTTTGAGGATAAAGATGGTGAGCAACCTGTAGAAGATGACCAGCCAGTCACAGGGAATGACAGCTAGAAAAAGATATTACGAAAGATTATCAACTTTTGACGGAGTATGAAAATGGCCCAGTCTGGAAATGATTTTGACTCAATAACTATCTCGCTTGCCTCACCAGATTCAGTATCAAAGTGGTCATGGGGTGAAGTTACAAAACCAGAAACCATCAATTACAGGACTCTTCGCCCGGAAAAGGATGGACTGTTTTGTGAACGAATTTTTGGGCCTACAAAGGATTGGGAATGTTACTGCGGAAAATATAAAAAAATTAGGTTTAGGGGAGTCACATGTGACAGATGTGGCGTTGAGGTCGCAAGATCAAAAGTTCGAAGGGAACGAATGGGACACATTGACTTAGCAGCCCCTGTAGCCCATATATGGTTCTCAAAAGGAACACCTAGCCGTTTAGGTCTATTACTAGACCTATCACCTAGAAATTTGGATCGAGTATTGTATTTCGCTCAATACCTTGTCACTGATGTCGATCAAGAACTCAAAGGGCAACTTCTAGAATCTCTACACGCTGACTTAGAAAATTTGACTTTAGAAAGAGACTCGAAAATCGAGAATGAGGTAACTCGACTTAAATCAGAATCTGCGACACAAGCTAATGATTCAGATGAGGAGAAAAACCTTGAAGAGAACGAAGATGAAAGTCTAGCACCTATAGCTGAGATAGACGAACATTTAGCTGAAAAGATTTCTGAAGCCACAGATTTGATTCAAGATGAATACGAGCCAGGCATAAGCAGGATTGATCAATTAATATCTGAACTAGAACAGTTGAAAATAACCCAACTTCTAACTGAAACTCAATATAGAGACCATAGAGAAAGCTTCGCAGGAATATTCAAGGCAGGAATGGGTGCAGAATCTGTTCTAAATGTTCTCCAAAACCATATAGACATGGATGAACTCAGAGAAGAATTACAAGAAGAAATGCAATCCTCATCTGGCCAACGTAGAAAAAAAGCTATTAAAAGACTTAGGGTAGTTGAGTCGTTTAGAAGAAGTAACAACAAAGCAGAATGGATGATCCTGACAAACCTGCCGGTTCTTCCTCCTGATCTGAGGCCGATGGTACAACTAGACGGCGGACGATTTGCAACAAGTGATCTAAATGACTTATATCGCAGAGTCATAAACCGGAACAACAGGCTAAGAAGGTTAATAGAATTACAGGCTCCTGAAATAATCATCAGAAATGAAAAAAGAATGCTCCAGGAATCTGTAGACGCGCTTATAGACAATGGAAGACGTGGCAGAGCCGTGGCCGGGAGTCATAATCACAAGCTAAAGTCACTTTCTGATCTGTTAAGAGGTAAACAAGGCAGGTTCAGGCAAAATCTATTGGGCAAAAGAGTCGATTATAGTGGACGTTCAGTCATAATAGCCGGGCCGGAACTCAAGCTTCATCAATGCGGTTTGCCAAGAAGAATGGCCTTAGAACTATTTAAGCCTTTTGTAATGCACAGATTGGTATTACGAGGATATGCCCATAATATTAGAAGCGCAAAAAGACTAGCAGAAAGAAATAGGTCGGAAGTATGGGACATATTAGGTGAGGTGGTAACAGAAAGACCAGTATTACTCAACAGGGCTCCTACACTTCATAGGCTCGGCATTCAAGCTTTTGAACCCGTATTAATTGAAGGAAGTGCTATTAGGGTCCATCCCCTTGTTTGCACAGCATTTAACGCAGACTTTGATGGGGATCAAATGGCCGTACACGTACCATTATCAAGAATTGCTGTACTTGAGGCAAGGAAATTGATGCTTAGTACGTTCAACATGTTAGCCCCAAGCTCAGGGGAGCCTATAGTAACTCCTTCACTTGATATGGTGTTAGGTTGCTACTACATGACATCCGTAGATCCTAATGCCCATGGCACCGGCAAAAATTTTAGCAACTTTGAAGATGCAATCTTAGCCAATGAGGTTGGAGCTGTCTCACTAAGAGCAATAATAAATGTAAGAGATCAAAACGGTGATTGGTTAGAGACTACCGTTGGCCGTATTTTATTTAACTCAGTATTACCTGATCAAATACCTTACGAAAACGCTGAAGTAGAAAGAAACCGATTACGCGAATTAACAAGTCAGTGTTTTCGTTTCCTAGGTAATGAAGGAGCTGCTATCGTACTAGATGACATAAAAAATCTAGGTTTCAAAAATGCTTCAAAGTCCGGAGTGTCTATAGCGATCAATGATGTGAAAGTCTCCACTAAGAAGACTGAGATCGTACGTAAGGCGGAAGAATTTGTCTCTCAGCTTGAAGATCAGTACCTCGACGGCCTAATCACTGATGATGAAAAGTATACTGCGACTGTCAAAATCTGGACTGACGCAAACGACGAATTAACAGAAGTTATTGCCGAAGACCTGCCAAACTATGGCGGAATCTATATGATGGCTAACTCTGGTGCAAAAGGTAACATAGCTCAAATCAAACAAATGGCTGGGATGAGAGGCCTGATGTCAAATCCTAGGGGTCGCATCATTGACAGACCTATTAAATCCAACTTCAGGGAGGGACTTTCTGTTCTCGAATATTTTATATCAACGCATGGAGCTAGAAAAGGATTGGCCGACACAGCACTTCGAACCGCTGACAGTGGATATCTTACTAGGCGACTAATTGACGTTGCACAAGAAGTAATCATCATGGAAGAAGACTGCGGAGTAGACCATGGAATGGTCATTACAGGGTACGAAGACGAGGCTCTAAACGGCCTATTTTACGACAGAATAAAATATCGACATGCGGCGACGCCAATTCCAAACCCAAAAACGGGAGAAATCATCGTAGAGACCAATCAGATAATCAAGGAAGAAGATTTAGAAACACTCAAGGAGGCTGAAGTCAGTGTCGCTGAGGTAAGATCACCACTAACTTGCCAAGCGGAGAAAGGACTTTGTCAGCTCTGCTACGGGTTATCTCTAGCTAATCTACAGCCCATAATGGTTGGAGATGCGGTAGGAATCATAGCTGCACAAAGCATTGGAGAACCTGGCACACAGCTAACAATGAGGACTTTCCATACCGGAGGTGTGGCAGGATCAGACATAACAAGTGGTCTACCAAGAGTAGAAGAATTATTTGAAGCGAGATCTCCTAAAGGAGCCGCAGTTTTGTCTGAAATATCAGGTTCGGTTGAAATTATAGAAACCGGTGAAGGCCGAACAGTAAGAATAATTAACTCTGAGGAATTGGTAGATGAGTACACAATCACAGGATTAGATTCGCTAGTTGAAGAAGGTGAAACAGTCATAATAGGAACTCCAATTGCTTCTTCAGACGAAGATGATTCTATATTAAACGCCAGAAATTCTGGGCTCGTCGGGTTAGATGGGGACAATTTAACAATCACATGGACTGATGAAGAACAAAGGGAGTACCCAATCCCAGCCGCTTCACATCTTGAAGTTTCGGATGGGGATTACATTGAAGCTGGACAGGCCATCACTGCCGGACCTAAAAATCCCCAACAAATATTGGAAATTCAAGGCAGGGAAGCAGCACAATCCTATCTCATTGAAGAAGTTCAAAAAGTGTATAGATCTCAAGGAGTTCCAATACACGATAAGCACATTGAAGCAATAATTAGACAAATGCTCAGAAGAGTACAAGTTCACGAACCTGGTGACACAGATTTATTGCCCGGTGACCCAATGGACCGAAAGGAATTCGAAGACAAAAATGGGGAAATTATCGCAGAAGGTGGCGATCCTGCTACTGCCGTACCCATATTGTTGGGTATAACTAGAGCATCACTGCATATGGATAGCTTTCTAGCCGCAGCCTCATTCCAAGAAACTACTAGAGTTCTAACTGAATCCGCGGTCATGGGAAAGAGGGACCACCTGACGGGATTGAAGGAAAATGTAATTATTGGGAGATTGATACCTGCTCGGTATGACAATACAGACGAGGGCAAGGAAAAATTAGGCTTGGATGAGCTGGAAAAACTGCTGTCTATAGAAGATATTCCAGACAGTCCCCCTCCGCCGGAATTTGAGGACGAAAATGGAAACATCGTACCTGTGACTCAGACAGGTGGATCAAATGGGCTAAATGAATCGTCATCTGAAGAAGACGGTGAAATGGAAGAAATACCAGGAGACTAAAAAAGACTGTGACCTTGGCTTGTGTATATAAACTGAATGTAGGAGAATGTCACAGTTAAAAACTGAATCATCAAAAAAGACTAGGTGCCCCAACGGTTAAAGAGGAAGTCGGTCAAATTCCGACACTGTCCCGCAACGGTAGGTCCTTAAAAGGACAAGTCCGGTCCACCACCTAAGTCAAACGTCTAGGCCTTCGCGGAAAGGTATCGGATGAAAAATACCGTTACCCTGTATCCCCATTTTAGGACTTTGATACAGGGTATCTTTTTACCTCCAATACAACATCGCGAATTAGCGTTATTAATATTAATAGGAGAGTAAATTGAGATCATCGAAATTAGTTATATTGGTATTCATTTTTTTCTCAAGCTTTACGTCCCTTTGGGCATGCTCTGAAGTCACACAGCAAAAACCTGAACCAGCTCAACCTGCACTTCCTGCGAATGTAGTTAATTACATACAAAAAGAACCGTTAAAACCAGAAGCCCCCATGGCCGCGGCTCCAGCTGAAATCAAATTTGATTCCCCAAAAATTGAAACCAAAAAAATAGCAAAAATCAAAACACCTGTAGAAAAAAAAGACACGGGCAATACTCCAACCTCCAATGAGTCATTAAAAGCTACTTTCCCTGTATATATAACTGATATAGACGGCCGAGAAATAATTTTCGATTCTCCACCGGAGCGAATAATAGCGTTTGACTCGGCTGCTGTTGAAACTATTTTTGCTATAGGTGAAGGTCACAGAATAATTGGTACACATGACTACGTCACTTATCCTCCTGAGGCTAGTTCAATTACAAAGGTGGGAGATGCCTTTAACATGGACCTAGAGGCCGTAGTCGGACTAAATCCGGATTTAGTTTATCTTTTCTACCCATCATTTAAAGAACAATTAGAAGATGCAGGACTTAAAGTTCTATTGATCCCAACGATAGGTGATGATATTTCTAAAATGGCTGACCATTTTCGGATGTGGGGACGTATTACTGGGGGCGTGAGGGAAGCAAATAATCTGGCAGAGGATTTCGAGGATAGAATTCTAAATATAGAGGCTGCTCTTGAGCCTTACACTGAAGGACCGTCTGTGTTTCAAGACGTGGGTGGTCTATGGACTCCGGGTAACGACACCCTCGTAGGCAACGTATTTAAATTGCTGAAACTACAAAACATTGCACATGATATTGAAGGTTACCAACAAATATCTCCTGAGGTAATAGTTGAAAGAAATCCACAGTACATCATTTCTTCATACAGTGATAATTTTAGTGACGACCCTAAATATTCAGGGGTGGTAGCAGTCAAAAATGGATCGATATACATACCTTCTGCAGATTATCTAAGTATTTCAGGACCAAGATTTTTAATGGGCGTGGATGAACTTGTAAACTTCATATATCCCGGCATATTCAAATGAAATCACTATTCTAATGACGACCGCCATAACACCTAAAAATCAAAAGTCATTGCTGCCATGGAGCAGGATCATAGTATGGATTTTTGTATCGTTAGGATGTTGTGTTGTAGCGGCATCGATCGGGTCAGTGTCAATACACCCAATGGAAACGATAATGATTATATTATCTAAATTTCCATTCATTAACGTAGACAAAACCTGGGAAGATTCGTCATACACTATTCTATGGGAAATAAGGTTCCCTAGGATACTCCTCGCGCTATTGGTAGGAGCATCTCTTTCAATATCGGGAGCCACATACCAGGGACTGTTCCGTAATCCTCTGGCTGACCCATATTTTATTGGTGTTGCTTCTGGCGCTTCGTTAGGGGCTACGTTAGTGTTTCTGACAAATATTCCTACTGTAATAGGTAATTTCAACGTCCTTCCTATTGCGGCATTCGTTGGAGGTACAAGCGCCGTTGCTATAGCTTATAAAATATCTAGCACGTCATCAAACACAAAATTGGCAACACTTATCCTCGCTGGTATTGCTATTGGATCTTTCACAACAGCAGTAACGAGTATACTTATGATACGTACTGAACCTGATCTTAGACCTCTATTGAGTTGGATTATGGGTGGATTTATTGGGGCAAAATGGGCGGATTCAATGTTTTTACTACCCTACCTCATACCCAGTTTTTTATTGGTGTGTATCTATAGCCGTATATTAAACACGATACAACTTGATGAAGAATATGCTGAAAGTTTAGGAGTAAATACAGAAAGAACAAAAAAAGTCCTAATCATTGTTTCAACTATATTAACCGCTGCTGCAGTATCCTTCAGTGGCCTAATAGGATTTGTTGGTCTTGTAGCCCCACACGTAGTGCGTATTTTATGGGGAGGCGATTATAGATCGCTTATCCCGACAGCCGCATTAGTCGGTGGAAGCTTCCTCGTTTTATCAGATCTGATAGCAAGAACTGTAGTAAGCCCTGGAGAATTGCCAGTTGGGATAATAACTGCTTTATTTGGAGCACCATTTTTTATTTTTCTCCTAGTTAAGAACCGTTCGAAAATTTACTGACATGAATGAAGGAATATATCTCGACAACCTAGAATTCTCATATTCAGATCTGAATGTTATAAACGGCATTACAACAGAAATTCAATCAGGTGAAATAATCTCTATAGTAGGTCCAAATGGGGCTGGTAAAACAACCTTGATAAAAATTATAGACGGTCTAATAAAACCCTCCCAAGGAAAGGTTTGGGTTCACAATAAAGAAGTACACAAACTCAGTTCTAGGAACCGCAGCAGATTAATTAGTTATGTCCCTCAAAATCCACGTCTGCCTGGAAATATGAAACTAATCGATTTTGTATTACTTGGAAGAAATCCGCACCTATCTTTAGCACAATGGGAAAATAAAGAAGACATAAGAACAGCAATAGCAGCCATGGAACTCACAGAAGTATCACATCTATCAAATCGGAATCTAGAAGAAATGTCTGGTGGTGAACTACAAATGGGGATGTTATCTCTTGCCTTGACCCAGGAATCACCAATCATGCTGCTGGACGAACCGACATCTAATTTAGATCTTTCTCATCAGGCAAAAATAATGAGCCTGATTAAGAAAACTCACCAATCAAAAAATGGGGTGACAATTCTAGCAATACATGACCTTACTTTAGCTGCTCAATATACGAACAGAGTGATTTTATTGTCTGAAGGTCGTATATTTGCCGATGGAACTCCGTCAGAAGTTCTAACCGTGGAGAATTTGTCAGCGACCTACGGGGCTAACGTCGTAATAATGCCTCACCCAAGTGGGGGAACTCCTGTAGTTTTACCTGTTACAGAAAACTATCCTAGCACAACCTAAATAATCATTCGAAATTACCTTCATTCTTGTACCTCTGGGCTTTCATTTTATATCCATCTGCCAGCCTGCCCTGTAAGGCTAAATGTTTTTCTTGAACTTCTCCTCTGATCCTACCTGGTACTCCCATTACTATGGACCGTTCAGGAATATCCATATCTTCAATCACCATAGCGCCTGACCCTACGATCGAGTTTTTGCCAACCACTACGCCGTCGTTAATGACACAACCATTACCTATGAGTGATCCATCCCCTATAACTGCTGCGTGGCACATGACTCTATGTCCCACAGTTACATTGTCTCCAATATATACATCGGCATCACCATGGACGACAGAATTATCTTGTATATTGGTATATTTACCGATTTTTATTTTCCCACTATCGCCTCTAATTACTGTACCAGGCCATATACTTGATCCTTCACCAATTTCCACATCTCCAATTATGTATGCAACTTCACTTACAAATGCAGTAGGATGTATTTTGGGTGTCATACCGTCTAAGGTTTTTATCAATTTCATTCTCCAATTTTTATACTATATCCAGGATAATTTTATTTTGATACCGGGTAAATATCTAAAGTTTCCAACATGGAGTTTCCATTTCATATAGGATTTAATATCAATAGCAATTAAGAATCAATCACTTGGAAAAATTTGCTTAGACAAAATCACAAATATTTTATAGTAACTTGTTTACTCGTCATATCTCTGGGGTGCTCCAATTTAAAGGACACTCAAGAGGCCATCCCTCTGAACAAAGAAACGATCGAACCTACCCAAATTGTGAGTATTTCCAGCACACCAACAATTGAGGTTACTGAAACAGCAATTCCATCACCAACTCCATCTCCTACTGAAACAACGACGGAGCTAGAATCACTTTTCATTTATAACAGTGCAGTACTTGCATTAAGAATAGAAGAATACAATGACTCAGCCAACAAGTTCACCCAAGTAATAAGAAGGATGCCAGATCTCGCTATCGCCTATAAAGGCAGGGCGGCAGCATATTATTATGATGGCCGTATAAAACTTGCTAAAGAGGACCTTCATAAAGCGCTGAGCCTGGACGTTGATCTTGGAGGAGCGCATTTATATCTAGGTCTGATTTATAAGGATGAAGGAGATTTACAAAAAGCCAAACATGAGCTAACTATGGCTGTTAATACTATTCATCCAATTAGAGAAAGATGGGAATTGGAAATTGCACAAAAGGAACTGCTTAGTATTCAATTAGAATAGTGCCTGATTATTATTTATCATATGAAATCTCAATCTAACAAAATAACTCAATGAGACAAATCAACTCCGTTTCTCATATCTAGTGGTATAAAAATGATTCAAAATGCGGTTATGGCTGCCACTTTCAAAGCCAAGGTATTCCATATGTTTGTCAAGGATGCTGATCTAGTCTTACAGTCCCTAGGAACAGCAGTACTATCGGCTGTATCTTTATCAGTTACTCTTCTATACACCGCACCTTCAACAAGTTCAGATTTTCAAAATCTTCAAATGATGATGGTGTCGTTTACAACTGTACTCGTTGGTTGGATGTTGTGGTCCTTCATTTCCAAGGTTATTTGCAACCTATGGGGTAGCGACATCGAATTCCGAGACTCTATGAGAACAATAGGAATATCTTACGGACCTGGAATATTTATAATCGTGGCAGCAATACCATTGATTGGTCAGTTCATTTTATTCATTATCTGGATTTGGATTCTTGCGTCTGTAACCTACGGTATAAAACACACTCACGATATAGCATTATCCAAAGCACTTGTTCCAGGAATTCTAGGTTGGTTTTTGGCTTGGATAATGCTTCCTTGGTTGATGCTGGGAAGTTATCTTTATGCACCGGTGAATTAATCCTCTTCTATGAACTTATTTACTATATCCCAACGATGATTTAATAGATCCTTCATATTATTCAAAATCACTTCCTCAACATCATCAGGTTCTCTTTGATGTAACTCCGCTACCTTCTCAAGAATTGGTCTTAAATGCCGAGGTTCCGTCCAATTATTTCTATTCTTTTTAAAAGGCTGTGGAAAAGCATCTGTCTCTAAAACAATTTTCTCTAATGGAATTTTAGAAATAACCTCTCGGAGATGTTCTAACCGAAATATAGGTCTCGCCACTGAAATATAAAAACCTAGGTCAATTATTCTTTCAGCGTCATATTGTGTACCTTGAAAGTAATGCATAACGCCTCCCACCTCATATGCTTTTTCTTCTCGAAGCACTCTAAAACATTCTTCGTGCGCGTTACGACTGTGGAAAACAATTGGCAATTTAAGATCTTTGGCTATATGAATTTGTCTTCTAAACGCATCAAACTGCCATTGTCGGTCTGGCATATCATCCATAAAATCCAACCCGATCTCACTCATTACTAAAACTTTTTCAGAAGATGAGGCTAAATCAATTAAATGACTATAATCCGAATCGCCCAATTCTCTCTTAATATCCATAGGATGTACCCCAACACCAGAAAAAAAATTTGGGTACTTACCTGACAAAAATATGGACCTTCTTGATGTTTCAATTGTAGTACCCGCTGATATTACAAAGCGCACCCCTACAGTCTCAGCTCTTAACAAGATACTATTTACTTCACAATCAGAATATGAATCTAGATGAACATGTGTGTCAATAAGCATTTTTATCTCTACAAATGAGTTGTTACTAGTATAATCCTAGGCCGTATGGAGAACAGCAGATATTCCCTATCAAAACTATATTCACCTGAGCAACAATAATGAAAAAACGCCATATAGTAATGATTTTTTGCACATTTAGTTTCCTACTAACAATTTTATCTGCTTGCAACAATTCCCAAGTGACCAAAGAATCCTTTACAGGAATATCTAGGGGAAAAGTTGAGGGCACGCCCATAGCAACACGAGAGATCAACATACCTGATAAACCAAACCAAATAGATTCTACCCCGATAACACAGCCCAAAATTGATAACGCCATCCCTTCAACACCTATTAATAAAATATTACAACCCAATCCAACCTCTCCGGTTAAAAAACTAACTAGAGCAGAAAGAAAAGGTAGTTTGAAGATTCCAACTAATTCTTGGTTTTCAAACATGGATCCTCATAAAGAGCCATCATCCACTTTTGCTGCCTGGGGTCCCGGAATTGCCTACCATAGGCTGATGAAGTTCACCAATGGACCGAATGTGAAATTACCCTCAATGAAAACCGAATGTGATATATGCTCAGAATGGCAATTTGAAGACCTTCATACTATTACCTTCACTATAAACTCAGATATTCCTTGGGTGACATCCAACGGTTCCACTATTGATACAGTCTCTGCCCAAGACATTGCTTTCAGCCTTAATAGACAAAAAACAGAAGGATGGAGTAATGCGCACATACTACACATGATAAAAGACGCGACGGCCATAACTGATTCCAAACTAGAAGTAACGTTATCCGCACCAGATGCAGACCTATTTATCGCACTTGCCAATGGACGCAGTAAGATTCTGTCTCACAAAAATATTACAGATTTAGAATATCAAATTCCCGAAAACGTTGTATCTTCTGGATCTTGGTTACTTGAAAAAGTTGATAAGAATTCTTCGGCACTAATGATCGCTAACCCAAATAATTTATCCACCCCACACCTAGACAACATAGAGTTCCACTATTTACCCGAAGCAAAAACTCGGCGCAGTGCCTACCTCGTAGGCCTGTTAGATATCTATCGAATGGAACAGTTTGAAAAAGATGGTGTTGAATTAGAAATTAAATTAGAAGACCCAAAGCCTGGACTAGGGTTACAAGTAGTATTCAATACACAAAAAGAGCCATTTAGTAATTTACATCTCAGAAGGTCCGTAATGAATTCAATAAACCCTAAAAACATAATAGAAAATGTTTGGGGAAATAGAGCCTTTTTCTCCATGGGATACCCAATGATATCTCCGGATTGGGAAGTGGAAGAATCCATATGGTCAACTTATTTTGGAAATCCAGACAAGTCTTTATCCAAATTAAAACAGCAAGGCCATGAAATCCCGTACCCGATTACTATAACTTCCGCAAATTATGGTGACATGCACATTCAAACACTAAATGTGATTTCGGATCAATTAACGGTGGGAGGGTTCGATCCATCATTACAAATTTTGAATAGGAGAGAGTTTGGCGAAACAGCTTTGACAAATAGTGACTATCAGATGTTAGTGGGTCCAACATTTCCACAAACATCCCCCAATGGACATCTCCTTACGCTCCTCCACAGTAAAGGAGTTTGGAACAGGTCAGGCTATTCGAATAGTTTATTCGATCAATTATTGGAAACACAGGCATCCCAATTTGATGATAAGAAAAGAAGTCAAAATATCTCAGAAATTAATTTGATTTTATTGAATGAAGGAGTGAGATTCATGCCAGTAACAATGATTCATATGTGGGCGTGGCATGATCAAATTAAACACTTTTACCCAAACTTTTCATTGGAGGAATATTCTCACTGGGAGCATATCAGTCTGATTGATTGATGATGCCCTTGTAGAGAACCTAAATCAAGTTAATTCGCTAATCCATCGTCGAGAGCACTCCATGCTAGTAAAGCGCATTTTATTCTAACTGGAAATTTCTTCACTTGGGATATAACTGACAGTTCTCCTAACGATTCATCTAGATCATCAATCCCTGAATCCGTATTTCTCATATGATTTGTAAACCTGACAAGTTCATCTTTAGCCTGCAGGATACTCATACCTTTTATGTAATCAGACAACAATGATCCAGATGCGATATTTATGGCACATCCTTCCCCTTGAAAAGATATTTCACTAATCAAATCGTCTAACCCCAATCGGATCTGAATATGAATTTCATCTCCACAAAAAGGATTAACGGCATCTCCTGTAATATCAGGAAATTTTACTATTCCCTGGTTTCTAGGATTGCGACAATGATCAAGAATAACTTGATCACGATATATCTGGTCTACACTACCCCTCGTCATTTCGAAAATACCTTAAAGAATCAAGCAATCCTTCTACTAAACAGTCGATTTCGTCAAAAGTATTATAAATGTAGAAACTCGCCCTAGCGGTTGCGGAGACGCCTAAGCTTTTCACGAGAGGCATCGCACAATGATGTCCAGTTCTAACAGCTATGCCCCTCTGGTCCAGAAGTGTACCTAAGTCATGAGGATGTACCTCACCTGTTGTGAAAGACAATATACCTCCCCTTTTTGAAGCTTCTTTAGGTCCATATAAGGTTATACCTTCCTCTTCCACCAGCTTAAATTTCCGCAAGGCATACGAGGTCAAATCCTGTTCATATTTATGAATACTCGCCATGCCAATTTCATTTAGATAATCCACTGCTGCACCAAGTCCAATAGCGTCAGCTATGTTGGGAGTTCCTGCTTCAAACTTCATGGGTAGATCGGCCCAGGATGCATTATCATAGGTAACCTGCAAAACCATTTCACCGCCCGTCAAAAAGGGCTCCATTGTTTCCAAAACATCCATCTTTATATACAAGCAACCAATTCCTGTTGGACCTAGCATTTTATGCCCCGAGAATACAAGAAAATCACAATCGATTTCTTGAACATCAGTCGGCATATGAGGAACACTCTGTGCACCGTCTACGACCATCTTTGCACCCACTGAATGGGCAATTTTCGTCAATTCTTCTACAGGATTAATAGTGCCCAAAGCATTAGACATATGAACAGCAGAAACTATTTTGGTGTTCTGATTAATTATTTCATCGATATTTTCTAGATCTAATTCCCCGTTCTCATTCATAGGGATAAAAACGATTTTCGCATCATTCTTTCGGGCAATTTCTTGCCAGGGCACCAAGTTACTGTGATGTTCCATAGGAGTTAGAACAATTTCATCTCCGGGATATAAATTAACACTAGCCCACGAATGTACTATTAAATTTAGACTTTCAGATGCATTTCGAGTCCATATTAATGACTGAGAAGTCTCAGAATTTATAAAACTAGAAACCTTTTCCCGGGCTTCTTCAAATAGATCCGTTGCTTCCATACTTAAAGAATGAACACCTCTATGTACATTGGAATTAGAATTCTCGTAATAATTTACTAATGACTCAATAACTTGTCTGGGTTTTTGTGTTGTTGCAGCATTGTCTAAATAAACAAGCTGACTGCCATTAATTTTCCTCTCTAATATTGGAAAATCCTTTCTAATATTTTGAACGTCGATCATCTTAAAACCACCTTGTAATATGGCGAATTTATCAATCTATTAGACATTTGTTGGTACATTTAGTACAAAATCAAAATCCGAAATTCTTTTGGTCTTATCTGCCAACATATCGATAGTCGTGGAATCTAAAATACTGAATACAGCATCTTCAACATTCTTCCAAACATCTTTTTGGGCACAGCATGACTGAAATACACAAAAATTTGAGTTTTCGAAACATTGAACCAAATTTTCAGAACTATCTAAACTATCCATCACGTCACTGAGTCGTATTTGATCTGGAGGAATTGCCAAAGCATGACCTCCACTAGGCCCACGAGTACTTTTGACGAATCCCGACCTCCTTAACGCATGTAAAACTTGAGCGAGATATGCTTTTGGTATTGAGGCCCGACGTGAAGTATCAGCTGCTCTAACGGATTCACCTTCATTTCCATAAATCGCAAGATCAATTAAGGCTCTCACACCGTAATCAACTTTAATTGGAACATGCATCGAAAAACCTCCTTGAATGAGTTTCTACGATATCCATTTTGGCGCAATAAGCGAAATCTTCACTCAGTAGTTACTGTCTCACTCTCATCATCGTTCAAAGCAGATTGCAACGCATGCCAGGACAACGTTGCACATTTGATCCTAGCCGGATATTGAGAAACTCCTTGCAGAATTTCAAGGTCGCCAAGAATTTCAGATTTAAATTCTTCTCCTGGTTTCTTGGTAATCATCTTCCTAAAAGATTCAAATATAGTTCTTGTTTGTTCTAAGCTCTTGCCTTTGATACTTTCAGTCATCATTGAGGCTGATGATTTGGAAATAGCACAGCCCGTTCCATTAAAAGATACGTCTATAATCTTCCCTTCCATTACTTCCAAAAAAACAGTCACTTCATCACCACATACAGGATTAAAACCATTTGCTTCATTAGTTGGATTTTCTAAGG
Source organism: uncultured Dehalococcoidia bacterium (assembly GCA_964343265.1). Lineage (GTDB taxonomy): Bacteria > Chloroflexota > Dehalococcoidia > Lucifugimonadales > UBA826 > CAYFIW01. The sequence goes on from CAYFIW010000005.1 coordinate 26,262, forward strand.
CACCAAAATTTCTAGGCCGCCTGTTATGATCCATGACAATTTCTTGATAAAGCTCTTGAAGGTCAAACATGCTTAAAACTCGAACCTGTAACTTGGTAGTGAATTTAGGAATATCTGTTCGAGATATTCCTTCAAGGGAACGATTTCCACTTTGTCTATGATTTCTCCTGCAAACCCATATATGAGAAGCCTACTAGCCGTTTCAATGTCGACTCCTCTACTTCTCATATAAAACACGGTATCTGCATCTATATTGCCTGCTGTTGCACCGTGAGCACATTTGACATCGTCAGCATATATAAACAAAGCAGGTTTGCTATCAACTTCAGCATGAGGAGAAAGTAAAAGATTCTTATCGGATTGCACAGAGTCAGTCTTCTGAGCAGCTTGTCTTACCAGTACAGTTCCACCAAATACAGCTTTAGACCTACCGTCTAGAATACCTTTATAGAACAGATTGCTACTCCCATTAGGCTTTGAGTGATCAATATTTACAAAGTTATCCATATGTTGAGAATTTGAAGTGAAATATAGACCCTGTAAATCACATGAAGCCCCTTCACCGTCTACCAGTACTTCCAGATCATACCTGCCTATGTCAGATCCTTTGAAAAATGTCCTTGAGTTAAATACTGAATCCTTATCCAATTTGACTCGACCATAGCCAATATCGAAAGTTTGATCACTTTCAGACAGCAACCGATAATGTCTTATCTGAGCCCCCTCACCTACGAAAATTTCAGAAACGGAATTCGTGAGTGTTATAGAGCCGCTTCCACCGACATAGCTCTCTATAATTGACGCAAAACTATTGGGCCTTGCAACTACCAAGACACGTGGGTGTGAGACTGTATTTTCCGAGCCATTATTAAAAAACACGATATTGACAGGCACATCAACGACTGAATCATTCTCAATCTCTATCGCTACGCCATCAGAAAGGAAAGCAGTATTTAAAGCCGCGAAACCATCATCAGATATGTTTATAGTTTTCCCAAGATATTCAGAAATGATCTCAGAAGGACTTTTCTTTTCTATTTCATCCGAGATGTTAATTAATTTAATTCCAGGCACGTTACCGAGATTAGATAAATCGGATCTGAATTTACCATTTACGAAAATTATGTTTACCCATGATTCGTGCCAAGGAGAAGAATTTTTTACCTCATCTAAAGATAAGGAGGCATAATTCGCAATTCTGTATTTATTTTTAGCAACAGGCCCGACATTGGTGTATTTCCATTTTTCGTTGCCTCGCCTTTCCAAAGGCAGTCCTATATCACTAAACACCTTCATTCCATACCTACGGAAATCCCCGGCCCACTCTGTACAATTATCTTGCAAAGAGTCAAATTCTTCACCGTGATACACATTTTCCGGAGAGGATTTCTGCATCACTCTGCACCTTCAGAAACAATAGACTCACGGATCCATTCATAACCCTTTTGCTCTAACTCTAGGGCAAGATTACTTCCTCCAGACTTAACAATTTGGCCATCAACCAAAACATGAACATGGTCTGGAGTTATATAGTCCAATATCCGTTGATAATGCGTAACAAGCAAAACAGATTTTTCAGGACCTCGAAAATTATTTACACCCTCCGAAACAATTCTCAATGCGTCTATATCCAATCCCGAGTCCGTCTCATCGAGTAATGCCAAAGCAGGATCTAGTAAAGCCAATTGCAATATTTCGTTTCTTTTTTTCTCTCCGCCTGAAAACCCTTCATTAACAGATCTCTTAACCAAGTCTGAATCCATTTCAACAAGATTTCTCTTTTCTTCCAACAAATTGTCAAAATCTCTTACACCCAATTCATCCATACCTTTTTCTTTTCTAACTGCATCCACAGCTGCCTTCAGAAATTGCCACGTCCTAACTCCAGGTAATTCCACAGGATATTGAAATGCGAGAAAAATACCACTACGGGCTCGTATTTCAGGATCAAAATCAAGAATACTTTGACCTTTGTACTTAATATCACCGAAATTAACCGTATAGCCTGGCCTTCCCGCTATAACATTTGCAAGAGTACTCTTACCGGATCCGTTTGGTCCCATTATGGCGTGAACTTCGCCAACACCAATGTTTAGATTAATCCCGTTCAATATTTTTGTATCTTCCACTGATGCGTGAAGATCTACTATTTCTAATAAACTACTTGTACTTGTCATTTATCCAACCGTACCTTCCAAGCTAACTCTTAACAATTGTGATGCCTCCATAGCAAATTCAAATGGCAACTCCTTAAATATTCCACGGCAGAAGCCATTGATTACCATGTAGTTCGCTTCTTCAAGATCAATTCCTCTCTGTTGTAAATAGAAAAGTTGATCATCATTAACCTTTGAGGTGGTTGCCTCATGACCCATCTGCGCACTGGGATTTCTCACCTCGATATATGGAACTGTATGAGCACCACACTCATCGCCAATCAGCAGCGAATCACACTGAGTGAAATTCTTTGCATTATCAGCATTAGGCAGTATAGACACCTGACCTCGATAGGTATTCTCGGCTTTCCCTGCCGAAATGCCTTTAGCAATTATGGTGCTTTTGGTGTTTTTACCAATATGAATCATTTTAGTGCCTGTATCTGCCTGTTGATGATTGTTAACAAGCGCCACAGAGTAAAATTCACCTACAGAATTATCTCCTTGTAAAATAACGCTAGGATATTTCCATGTTATTGCAGAGCCAGTTTCCACCTGTGTCCAAGAAATTTTGGAGTTTTCGCCTCTTGCTGCCCCTCTTTTTGTAACAAAATTGTAAACCCCTCCGTTGCCATCTTTGTCTCCTGGGTACCAGTTTTGGAGCGTAGAATACTTAATTTCTGCATCTTTAAGAGCAACAAGTTCAACGACAGCAGCGTGCAACTGATGTTTTTTTCTCATGGGGGCCGTACAACCTTCTAAATAGCTAACATAGCTCCCTTCATCCGCAATTATCAAAGTCCTCTCAAATTGTCCCGAATCAACTTCATTTATTCGAAAATAAGTCATGAGCTCAATAGGACATCTCACACCTGGAGGCACATAACAGAATGACCCGTCACTGAATACTGCGGAATTTAAAGTTGCATAAAAATTATCACTATAAGGAACAACAGAACCCAAATACTTTTGTACCAATTCTGGATATTTTTGAACTGCTTCACTAATCGGACAAAATATCACTCCGGCTTCTTGTAACATGTCTTGGTACGTTGTAGCCACAGAGACGCTGTCCAATACAGCATCGACTGCCACTCCACTAAGCTTTTTCTGTTCCTCAAGAGGGATTCCTAGCTTATCAAATGCCTGTAGTAACTCAGGATCAACTTCATCCAGACTGCTTGGCGCGTCATCCTTACTTTTAGGAGCAGCGTAGTAGATGATATCTTGGAAATCGATATCTTCAAACACGACTTTAGCCCACTTAGGGGCAGCGTCATCACCTTGATTCTGCCAATGTTTAAATGCTTTCAACCGCCAATTAAGCATCCATTCCGGTTCTTCTTTTTTAGCAGATATGAATCTAACTATCCCTTCATTTAATCCCTTTGGGGCTAAATCAGATTCAATATCAAAATCGAACCCCCATTTATATTGATTGTCCTCAACTCCCGTTTGACGGGAAATGACCTTTTGTTCGGTCATACGTGCACTCTCTCCTTTAGATACAAACCACCACGTTGCGTATCAAAATTATATTAAAAGCTCGGAGATAAAGGATGAATTCCTCTGTGATTTATATATTTGTTGATCCTTCGGGTCAACAATACACAGATAAAATATATCATTCAGCTATCAATGGGTCAAAAACACACTTACCCAGACGATTCAAGTAGCTCCGCTAAATAATACTTAGCAAGTTTTCCATCTACACTTTTAGCAATATTGATACTTTGAATCCCTGAAGTCATTAATGTTCTTCCAATCTCATTACCGGACTGAACCACAGTAATTTCGCTCTGAACATATTCTACAACCTCAGGATATAGGCAACTTATTAAAGCTAAGGGATCGCAAAGTGGATAAATGTCTTTATCGTTATGAAATGAAAACCATGACGACAATATATTTTTACATATTTCCTGACCCTTCGATCCATTGGTATATCGTGGCCAAGGTAGCTCATTCCGAGATATCGAAACAGTATTGCAAACGTCCAATCCAACCACGTACATGGGAACATCAATAGAGAAAACTTCACCTGCTGCAACCGGATCATCAAATATGTTGAATTCCGCCCATGTCCTTACGTTTCCCTTACACTGAAATGCTCCACCCATGATAATGATTTTATCAATTAAGTTCATAACTTCAGGATCATCCCTAAGACAATTTGCTATATTTGTTAGTGGCCCCAAAGCTAACAAAGTAACTTCATTAGGGTAGTTACGTACAGACTCCTTGATAAAATCCACCGCTTGAATATTTGATTTCTGTCTATTGCTAGAATCGATTTCAGCTAATAACCCATCCGGACCATGGTACTCATATGCGTACTGATATTCCCCCTCTAAAGGCCTCGAAGCACCAGGATACACATCGACATCTTCACGGCCTAGGAAATCAAGAACGCTGAGACAGTTTCTTATACCGAGTTCCAATGGGACATTTCCACCCACCACAGTCAAACCTAAAATATCGATTTCTGCTCCGTTAGCAGCTGCAATAGCCAAAGCATCATCGGTGCCTGGGTCAGTATCGATAATTAATTTCACAAAACCTGTTAGTCCTCAAGTTTGGATAATATTGAAATAATATGAAGATTTAATAGAGTCGGTATTCATGAACCCAAGATTTGTATTATCACTTCCCTGTAGCCCACTTGCTCCGCCTTCTCGCCATCTAATTCCACCATAAACACCCTTTGCCATTCCCCCAAAGTCATTTTTCCCTCAACCAACGGAATAGTCTCACTGGACCCAAGAACAAGATGCTGGCAATGAGAATGACCATTTGGGCATTCATTTTCGTGCATATGGACAGTCCTGACATCAAAATCGTTATGACGATAGCTGGCATCACTGGAGGCAATTTTTTCCAGCAGACCCTTAAAATCTTCTAACAACAAGGGCTCGTTTTCTTGTATCACCACTGCTGCAGTCGTATGTTTGGAAAAGACAACGACCATGCCTTGAGTAACACCAGATGATTGTATAAAACCTTGAACATCATCTGTTATATCAATGAATTCGGGCGAAACTGACGACTCTACATTTAAAGTATACGTACAAGTTTTCATTATTAATTCAGAAACTTTCATATACACACAACCTCACGAAGTCAGAAATTTACCAATTATCCTGTAAATTCACTGTACATTAATTGCTACTAATGGTTCACTCATAATATTTTTCTGCTGAACCATTCTAAACCTTTTAGATAAACCATTCATCCTAATAAAGTTATCTAACTTTCATTCTAGGCTATATCGAACCAATTGCAGAAATAATTTCATTGAAATCATGTATAGCTTTTTTACGCCTTTTGCCCCTCTTTAATGAGCCAAAAATATTAGACGGCATAATATAATTTTTGTAAGTTGGCTTAATTAATTCTCCTAAAGTACGCCGGTCAAAAACGGATAGCTTTTCGTCGACAGTCGCAGCAACAAACCGTACTATCGCGAACGGTATATCTGATTTCAAGCAAGCCCTAGATATATTTGATGAATCAAAATCAATAACGCTGGAATCAAACTCTTCACCAATCCAATACCGCATTTTTGTTTTTGAAGGAATATTGCTTGTACATAATAAATTTCCGTCACAAAATGTTTTTACATTTTTTAAAATCTTCTTTCCGAACTCACTGAATTTCATAGAAGATGAGACTTCTGAGATATAACTTGAATCTTTATTCCACAAAGCCATGGGGCCTTCTAAAGAAGTAATCTTGCTGCAAAACACAACATCGCCCAGAGATATCTCTTTATTTAAGGACATAGCATGTCCGATCGATATCAAAAAATCTGGAGAATAATTATTTATCAACCAATTCGCCGACTCACTTAACTTATGCCCTGACCCTCCGACAACAATCACAACATCTTTCATAGAATCAGACAAAAACGCCCTATATTTGCCATGCATGCCTGCGATATAAAATCCACTATATTTCATATGCGATTTTGTAATATATTCGTCCGTTACCAGCAATCCCTTCAAATAATCACCTCTGACAATAATCTCCGAAATTTATCTTATGGCCTTTAAATACCTTCATGCTAATAGGAAACATCAACTTATAAAATAACGAGACTGTTTAAAATTTTCTCTGGGCTAAAAAATAAACTAGTTCTGAAAATCTATCTCTTTGTACTGAATCCAAAGGCGTAGGCCTTAAAGCGGCTAACGCACTATCGCGATATTCGCAGGCTAAATCCTGTGAATACATGTAAGTTTTAGTTTCATCCATTATTGTCAAAACTGTCTCAACATCAAAATCGCCGATATCATCCTTCGTAAAAATATCCAAGAGTGTTCTGTTGGATGCTCCCGTGGATTCAGAAATAGCATGTAGAATAGGAAGGGACTTTTTTTTTCTTCTAATATCTGCTCCTACTGGCTTCCCTGTAAGCTCTGAATCTCCCCAAATCCCCAAAATGTCATCGCGTATTTGAAACGTGTATCCTAGCGCTTGCCCGGCCTCTCTAAAGCTTGACACATCCCGTTTGTTCATCCCCCCTAACAACGATCCGATTGATAATGAACAACGTATCAAAGCGCCAGTCTTCCTAGAAATCATACTCATATATTCATCAAGCATTATGTGTGGCTTGCTTTCAAAATAAATGTCCATATACTGACCCTCTATCATCTCCAAGCAAGCCTCGGTCAACATCGACATACCTTCCAACGACTTATACTCATCAACCTGATTCTTATCAAGTATTGCCATATCAGCGATCACTCTCAACACATCCCCCGCAATGAGAGCCTTTGGTTTGCCCCATACTGTCCACAGAGTCGGCCTATGATGTCGAGTCTCGTCCAAGTCTTGGATCTCATCATGAATGAGGGAAAAATTATGAATAAGCTCAATTGATGCGGCAGCATTCAACACGATTTGTGGTGATCGCCCAGCACATTCGCAGGCAAACATGCATAGAGAAGGTCGCAAAGACTTTCCCATTTCACTTTCTATAGGATCACCTTTAACATCACCCCAACCCATACAATAACGTAACATATCGTACACGAATAGCTTCGTATCAGTGATCTCATCTTTTATTGCATCGCTAATATCATTCCTGTATTTTTCCAAAATTAACGGCACAGGTCCATAGGTCTTATCTTCACCCATCATATCGCCCAAAAACCTCCTAACAACTCTGCAAAAGTCTGCAAAAGTCGTCCAAAATAACCTTCAACAAGTATAGATAAACTAGAATCATTGAAACTGAAATACAATGAGAACAATTTACTGCTCCCTGATCAGTCCCTGAGACAAACCCTGAGACAAAAATATTCCCAAAATCCAAAAGTCTTGTTTCTGCATATCTGAATTAATTTTTATCTTGCTAGCCACGTACAATTTATGCTATATTTTTGCACTAGATTTCAGGTGTGTACAGATGGTTGAATTTTATCCTGAAATACTTGCTGACTGCGACGGGAAGGATGCTCGACGAATACTTTAGACAGTACGGTGTAATTGCTATCTTTGCGGCGCTCGCGGTAGCGGTTCCTACCAGCATGTTAATAATATCTTGGCTTTTGTCTGTCCTTAAGGTCAGACCTAACAACCCTTCTGATGTAAAAAACAGCATCTATGAATGTGGGTTTGAAACGATTACAGAACGTTGGAACAACTTTAATTTCAGGTACTACAGCATAGCTCTTCTTTTTGTGATATTCGATGTTGAGGTAGTTTTCCTTTTTCCATGGGCTGCGAGCTTTGGGATTATGTCACAGGAATTTGGTATTTTTGTTCTGGTTGAGATGATAATTTTTGTTGGAATCCTTTTACTGGGCTGGTTGTATGCTTGGAGGAAAGGGTCTTTGGAATGGAGCTAACATGACGTCTGAATTAATCAAGCCCGAATCCAGTGATCTTATAGTGCCGTTGCATAAGACCACTTGGAATTTAGATCATGACGAAGGAAATTACATTAATCATCTAAAGGAAACTCATACTGAGGCACTAAGAGAACCTTTGATTGACGTCCCCGATGATCTGCAACGCAATATCGCGGTGACATCAGTTGACGCTTTAATAGGCTGGGGTAGAAAGTCTGCCGTATGGCCCCTTACTTTTGGACTGGCCTGCTGCGCCTTTGAAATGATTGCCAGCGCAATGTCACGATTTGATCTATCAAGGTTTGGCATGGAAGTATTTAGGCCATCGCCGCGTCAGGCCGACTTGATTATCATAGCGGGTACTGTCACTTGGAAGATGGCACCGGCGATAGAAAGAGTTTATGAACAAATGGCAGAACCTCGGTGGGTCATATCTATGGGAGTCTGCGCGACGAGCGGAGGGCCATACTATGGGTCATATAGTGTCGTTCCGGGAGTGAACCATATAATCCCAGTAGATGTCTATGTACCAGGTTGCCCACCCAGACCAGATGCACTCCTGTATGGAATCATGCAACTTCACGAAAAAATCAAACGCTACTCCATTAAGGAAAGTAAGCGCCCTTGACAAAATTTATAAGCGGCAAAGAAATGGCCAAAACCATAGAATCAGCGGTACCAGGATCAGTAACAGAAAGTACCGATGAATGCGTTTGGGTCAAGTCAGAGATGATCCGTGAAGTATGTCTCTCATTGAAAGATACTTCAGGTATGGATTTCTCCTACTTGACTTCAATATCTGCCGTCGACTATATAGACAAATTTGAGATTGTTTACCACCTACTATCCATGAGAAACAATTACGCCGCGATAGTGAAATCTATTTGTCTAGGACGAGAAAACCCATCAATACCCTCCGTGACTGAAGTGTGGAAAGGTGCGGATCTCCAAGAACGGGAAGTATGGGATCTAATGGGAATCGAGTTCCAGGGTCATCCAAATCTCAAAAGAATTTTACTTTGGGAAGGATTCAATGGTCATCCTCTCAGAAAAGATTATTTAGGGTAACCATGAATAGAATTAGAACAGAGCCTGTAACTATAAATCTGGGACCGCAACATCCAAGTACACATGGTGTATTCAGATTGCGGGTCTCTTTTGATGGTGAAGAAATAATAGATGTCGAGCCTGTCTTTGGATATTTACATAGGGGGACAGAAAAACTGGCAGAAAGCAGAAACTATGTCCAGATAGTCACTTTGACTGACAGAATGGATTATGTCGCGAGTATGTCTAATAACCTGGCTTACGTCAGAACAGTAGAAGCGCTCTCTGATATTGAGGTTCCTGAAAGAGCGCAATATATTCGGGTAATCAGCGCCGAGTTACAAAGAATAGCTAGCCATTTAATGGCAACAGGATTTTTATTAAACGATTTAGGAGCTCTAGCTACGCCCTTAACCTATTGTTTCCGTGAACGAGAAAGAATCCTCGACCTTTTTGAGATGCTGTGTGGCGCCAGGATAACTCTAAGCTATATGAGGCCCGGAGGTGTTTTTCAAGATGCCCCTGAAGAGTTTTGGCACTCTTTAAATTCTTTAATGTCAGACATGCCACATTATCTAGATGAGTTGGAATCTATGATAACTTCAAACGAAATCGTTCTAGCGAGGACGAGAGGAGTTGGCCTGCTCACAGATAGCCAGGCAATTGATTCCTCAGTGTCTGGTCCAAATTTACGAGCTTCTGGTGTTAAATGGGATCTGAGAAAAGCGGACCCTTACGAAATTTATGACAGAATTAAATTCGATATACCTATTGGGGTTGACGGAGACACATTCGATAGATATTACGTCCGCATATTAGAGATGCGAGAAAGCCTCAAAATAATTACTCAATGCATTGAACAAATCGAGGAAGGCCCTATAAGAGCAAATACACCATATTTTATTAGACCTCCAGTGGGCGAAGCATATAGAGCAGTTGAAGGGCCAAAAGGAGAACTAGGGTTCTATATGATCAGCGATGGTAGTATCGCCCCATACCGGTGTAAAGTTAGAGCACCCTCCTTCCTTAATCTAACTCCCTTAAGAGAAATGCTAAAAGGGTGGAAGATGGGGGATTTGATCATAATATTAGGCTCAATAGATATTGTCTTGGGAGAGGTAGACCGATAATCATGCCCACCCTTTTAATAGACTTTTATACTTTTTATGACTTTTTTTTCAAAACGTTCGATTCCATCGGACTAGGAAAATCGGCTGCCTGGATGTCCTACCTTACAGCTGGAATTTTAATTTCTTTTACAGTAATTAATGTAATGATCTTATCCACCGCACTTTACACATGGTTTGAAAGAAGAGTTCTCGGAAGATTCCATGTTAGAAGAGGACCTAACAGGCACGGTCCGTTCGGATTATTGCAGCCCATAGCGGACGTATTAAAACTTATAATGAAAGAAGATACACTTCCGGATAAAGCTGACAAACCTGTTATGACCCTAGCACCGATAGCGTTGCTTGCTCCAACTCTTCTGATAATGACAGTTATACCTCTGTCAGAAAACTCATTTCTTGGAAGCTTGAATATCGGGATACTTTTCATAGTTGGAGTTACATCTGTAAACTCCATTGCTATTTTTATGGCTGGATGGGGATCGAGAAATAAGTATGCCGTATTAGGTTCTATGCGCGGTGCCGCGATGTTGGTCAGTTATGAAATACCTATGGCACTAGGTATAACAAGCGTCTTACTACTATCGGGTTCATTGGCTATGACTGAGATCATGATGAGCCAAGACATCTGGTTTATCGTAGTCATGCCAATGGGTTTCTTCGTGTTTATGGCAGCGGCTACCGCTGAGATGAGTAGAACCCCGTTTGATCAGATAGAAGCTGAATCAGAGCTAGGAGCGGGCTACAATACTGAATTCAGCGGTATCAAGTTTGCTATCCTGTTTTTAGCTGAATTTATGGCTCCGATAATTACTGCTGCAGTTGTCACTACATTGTTTCTTGGTGGAACAAAAGGCTTTGATCCCGTACCAGGGCAAGCATGGTTTGTGTTGAAAATGTTTGTGGTTATATTCGTTCTACTATGGTTTAGGGCAACGTGGCCTAGGCTACGTGTAGACCAGATCATGGGATTTGCATGGAAACCACTGTTTGGGCTAGGAATTTTCAACATTTTCCTAATCGCTTTAGAAAGTACAATCCTAAGTTATAACGACAACGATATAAGCTCGACGGATATGTTGTTGATGGGTGCCATAAATTGGGTCGTTACTATAGTGATTTTGCTTATACTAATGAACGTATTTGGTAACAAGAAACTTGAAAGACCTGATCCAGTACCTTCCCCACTGGCAAATATGGGAACGGAGGCCGATTAATATGTACGGACTAGGAATAATCAAAGGGCTTGGTGTGACGATGAAAAACCTAGCCTCACCGGGACGACAATTTAACCTTCATCAATACCCTGACAAGAAAGCCAGCCCTTCTGATCTGGCAAAACTGGAAGGCAAAAACACTTTAGCATTCATGTTTGCCAAACCATTAAAAACGATAAAGTCACTAGCTGGACTAGAAACAATAGAGCAAAGGCTCCCGCAAGATGCTAGGTTTAGGGGTGAGGAATTCGCATGGTACGACAAAAGATGTACAGGATGCGCTAGTTGTGCGAAATATTGCCCACTGGGAATTATAAAAATAGTTACGGACACCAGCGGAGTAAATCTTCAAGAGGGACAAAGCTACGATATTGAAGTTTTTGACATCGACATTGGAAGATGCATGTTTTGTGGGTTATGTGTAGAAGCATGTCCTTACGACGCACTCCACATGGGTAGCGGATTTGAAGAAGGTACATATTCAAGAAGTAACCTCGTCATAGATGTAGAACGCCTAAAGAAAGCTGATAAAAAACCAAGTACGTGGTTTAGGCCTCAACTCACTGATAGAGGTCATAATCCTATGGATGGTATGAAGGCGGATTGGGATGAAGTTGGAAGACATGAAAAGCCAAGCCTAGAAGATCAACAAAATAAATGGGCTAAAAGATGAACTTAGGAACCGGCACAGAAGAAGCGATAATAGTCGAAATAGTATTTTGGGTTATTGCTTTATGCACAATAATATCTGCAATTGCAGTCGTACAGGTAAGAGATCTCTTTAGAGCATCTCTTTTTTTAATAGTGACATTTCTTGGCATAGCTGGCATGTTCATTCTTTTGAGAGCAGAGTTTCTTGCTGGTGTACAGCTAATGATCTACGTCGGAGCCATATCTGTATTAATAATATTCGCTATTTTAATGACAAGGGATATTGATGATGGAAATCCATCACACGGGTTCCGACTGCCTGTAGCGATAATATCTCTTGTTTTTATGGGTATAGCGATTTACGCCGTGAGTCAAACGGAATGGCCTTTACTTGCATCTCAGTCACTAAGTCCAGACCAAATTAGCCAAAGCAAAGCCGTGTTTGAAAACACCATACCCGATACGGCTCGAATGCTTTTAAGGGACTATGTATTGGCATTTGAGGCAGTATCTGTACTATTACTCGCTGCAGTATTAGGTGCCCTAGCATTAGTGAGGGAAAAGTAACCAATGACGCTAGAACGGTTTTTAATAATTGGAGCAATACTCTTTTCTATAGGTATATATGGAGCATTATCTAAAAAAAGCGCGATCGCGGTCTTAATGTCATTAGAGATAATGTTCAACGGAATTAGCCTAAGTGCAGTGGCTTTATCTAGATACACTGTTCCATATGCATTATCCTCCGGAGTCGATTCTGCATCCAAATTTCTTCTTACAGGTCACATATTTACAATATTCATTGTCACTATCGCAGCGGCCGAAGTGGCTCTAGGGCTAGCCATAATCATTGCAATTTACCGTTCGAGAAGAAATATACTCGTGACCGAAGCCACGGAAATGAGGAAGTAGAATGTGGGTCGAATATAAAACCGTACCTAATTTAGTCTCAGCAGAAATGTGGAAAGACACTTTTGAATCTGAAGGACTGACGACAAAGATTTTGCCCGTAGGCGATATAACATCTTGGGGTGAACAAACATCTTTTAAGATTTATGTACCAAAAGGACGAGAACACGTAGCAGACGAAATACTTAGGAAACTATAACTTTATGGTGTCTGAACAACTAATCTGGCTAATATTTTTTCTGCCATTAATATCATTTGGAATTATTGCACTTATAGTAAGACCTTTTTTTAACCAGATATCATTCATCTCTGGACCAATTGCAATCCTAGCTATCGGAAGTGCCTTCGTTATATCACTCCTCACTTTTTTTGAAATAGGGCAAGGTAATCATCACCTCGTTGAAGGTCCTTATGAGTGGTTCAGCATAGGATCCTTAGCTTTCACTGTAGGGATATTAATGGACCCACTAACGGCGATCATGCTTGTCGTTGTGACCGGTGTCAGCCTAATGGTGCAAATATATTCGATTGGCTATATGAAGCCCCCAAAAATTGAAAATCACTCTAACGAGCATGACCCCAGCGAACTGGGAAAACCAGTGTATGCAAGATACTTTGCTTATATGTCATTGTTTACTGCCTCGATGCTGGGTCTGGTAATGTCAGCAAACGTCATACAACTATTTGTATTTTGGGAACTTGTCGGTCTTTGTTCCTACTTACTTATTGGATTTTGGTTTCATCGTCCTGCTGCAGCTGCAGCGGCTAAAAAAGCATTTATAGTAACTAGGGTCGGAGATTTCGGTTTCTTGTTGGCTCTTATGTACCTGTTCTTCAAAACGTTGAACACATCGGATGGTCTGAATTATCTTGAAATAGAAACCATCAATAATCACCTACCTAACCTTGTAACCTTAGGGTTTATAGGTTCAGGGGCTCTCACACTGATAACGATTGGAATATTTGTAGGCGCAATAGGAAAATCGGGACAGTTTCCACTTCACACCTGGCTTCCCGATGCCATGGAAGGACCGACACCCGTAAGCGCTCTCATCCACGCTGCCACCATGGTAACTGCTGGAGTGTTCCTTGTTGGCAGATTCTTCCCAATTTTCCAAGCCTCAGAATCCGCCATGACTCTAGTCGCTTTGATTGGAGGTTTTACAGCGATATTTGCGGCCACCATGGGATTAGTTTCCAACGACATAAAGAGGGTTCTAGCATACTCGACAGTAAGTCAGTTAGGTTACATGATGCTGGCATTAGGAGTAGGAGCCTATGGAGCTGCCATTTTCCATCTGTTTACTCATGCATTTTTTAAAGCATTGTTATTTTTGGGATCAGGAAGCGTGAACCATGCAACCGGGACGTTCGATATGAGATACATGGGAGGACTTCGAAAAGCAATGCCCATAACATTTATTACGTTCCTTATCGGTAGTCTGAGTCTTGCTGGAATATTTCCGCTTGCCGGTTTTTGGAGCAAGGATGAAATATTGCTCAACGCATTTGCAGATGGTACCGATGGTAATCCCATAAGCATGTTAGTCTTTGCCCTCGCTCTCATAGCTGTTTTCATGACTGCTTTTTACATGTTTAGAGCAATGTTTATGACATTTGGCGGAAGTTTCAGAGGAGGGTCCGATAAAGACCCTGAGGCGCATGCTCACGGGCCCGTTCATCTAGGTGAATCACCAATATCAATGATTCTACCCATGGTATTGCTTGCCGTTCCAGCAGTAATCATAGGATACGTAGCAAACCCATTTACAGCCCTATTCGGGATAGAAGCCCACTGGATGTCCCATACCTTAGAGCATTGGCTACCAAATGAAATCAAAGGTCATGTTGCAGAAGAATTCAACTTCTTACTAGCGATAATTTCTTCTTTGATTGCAATTCTAGGAATAATACTAGCCTACATGATGTATAAATCAGAACCCATCATATCCCCTGAGTCAGTGTCTAAACCATTTAAACCTATACATACACTTTTTTATAAAAAATATTATTTTGACGAACTTTACGAAGATATTATCGTCAAAAAGGTTTATTACGGTAGTATCGCTCTAGTTTTGGATTGGACAGACCGAAATGTAGTCGACAGAATCGTCAACATAATTGGATGGACAGGAACAAACATTGGAGGACTTTTGCGGCAGATACAAAATGGGCAGCTACAAATGTATGCCACGGCCACATCCATTGGCGTTATAGCTATAGCGGCTATATTTATTTTTGGTAGATAAATAAAGACATGAATGAATTCAACGGAATACTTACATTAGCGGTATTTATGCCAATCGCGGCATCAATACTTATAGCTCTTTTTATGACAGGTAAAATCGCCAGGGGTTTCGCCGTAATCGTAACTCTCGCAGAACTTGTCATCACTTCATATATTTTTATTGCCTATAAAAATAACCCAGGTGGCTACCAAATGGTGGACCGAATTAGTGAATGGATCCCAGTAGATTCATTCCGAGTGGAATATTTCTTGGGAGTGGATGGGCTAAGCGCCCCACTGGTTTTACTAACAGGAATACTAGGACTAGTGGCTGTATTCGCCTCATGGAATGTAACTGAAAGAACCAAAGAGCATTTTATGTGGCTCCTTGCATTACAAGGGGCCGTTATCGGAGTATTCACAGCGTTAGACTTCTTCATGTTTTTCTTGTTCTGGGAATTGGAATTGATTCCAATGTTCTTCCTTATTTCAATATGGGGAAGCGGTAGAAAAGAATATTCAGCCATGAAATTCTTGATTTTTACGATTCTGGGTAGCGCATTTATGCTAATTGGAATACTCGCTCTTTATTTTTCTACAGGGACATTCGACATGACCATTCTCCCTGAAAAAATATCCGGAGCGGATTTGATACTACCAGCTTCAATATTATTCATGTTAACCATAGTCGGCTTCGCCATAAAATTGCCGGTATTCCCCTTTCACACATGGCTTCCTGATGCCCACACTGACGCGCCAACAGCAGCAAGTGTAATGTTGGCTGGAGTCCTTTTAAAAATGGGTGGATATGGAATGTTCAGGGTGTCTTCGACAATGTTTCCAGACCAACTCCTGGATTTTTCGTGGCTATTAGCCCTTCTCGGAGTTATCAACATAATATACGGTGCCGCCATAACTATTAGGCAGACGGACCTAAAACGACTTATTGCCTACAGTAGCATAAGCCACATGGGATTCGTACTCCTTGGGTTAGCTTCAGCAAACGGGGAGGCCTCAACTCTCGGTATGACCGGAGCCGCACTGCAGATGTTCACCCATGGAACCATCACTGGACTTCTGTTTCTAACAGTAGGATTTATATACGAGAGGGCCCACACAAGACATATACCTGACTTAGGAGGGTTGTCTGGAAGAATGCCTTTCCTTGCTACATCCCTGCTAATAGCCGGCTTAGCTTCCCTTGGACTACCAGGCACAAGCGGATTCGTCGCGGAAATCACCATTTTCTTAGGTAGTTTTCCTGCATGGAAAATATTCGCCATAATAGCCGCATCTGGCGTGGTATTGACTGCTGGATATATCCTGTGGATGATACAGCGTGCAATGTTTGGAGAGCGTCCAGCACACCACGACAAGCTCACGGATGCTTCTTTACCTGAAATGATACCAATAGCAATACTAATTGTATCTATCGTTGGAGTTGGAATTTACCCATCAATCATTTCTGACATGTTTGTCAAAGGACTTGAACCAATCATACTGTCAATTGAGGCATTGAACTAATATGACTCTCCACGACCTTTACCTACTTTCCCCTGAATTATCGATGGTAATCATTGCCTCGGTGGTTATCGCCCTTGATTTATTACTTAAAGACAAAAAAATCCTTCCTGTTGTCGCTCTGATAGGTCTTCTATTACCTATATTTTTCGGAATAAGACTTTGGGCAATTGATGACGAATATGCATTCTTTAACACGTTTCGGCTTGATAGTTTCGCCCTATTCTTCAAATATTTAGTGATTGGAGCCACCGCTTTAGTAATACTTTCTTCAACTAAATATGCAGAGAAATTCGAGCATCATCAAGGCGAATATTATGCTTTGATCCTGTTTTCAGCAACTGGAATGATGCTCCTAGCATCGTCAGTGGAATTCATCACAATATATGTTGCCTTAGAGCTTACCGCCCTACCAACCGCCGCACTGGCCGCTTTCCTGCGAGAGTCACGGTCAGCAGAATCCGGTATGAAATTCTTAGTATTAAGTGCAGTGAGTTCTGCAATTCTTTTATACGGGATGGTCCTGATATATGGATATACCGGAACCAGCCACTTAAGTGAAATAGCTATTCAAATTTCCAGGATTGGTGTTGATTCAAGTCCCGCCCTAATATTTGGTATTGTCCTAATTACCTGCGGTTTTGGTTTTAAGATATCATCCGTGCCTTTTCAAATGTGGGCTCCAGATGTCTATGAAGGTGCGCCCACACCTATTACAGGTTTTCTATCTGTCGCAAGTAAATCAGCAGGGTTTGCAATAATTCTCAGAGTATTTTATGCATTTTTTGAGGCGGATTCATTCGATGTCGAATGGGCGAATATGATAGCTATCTTGAGTGCAATATCAATGTGCGTTGGTAATTTAATTGCGATTAGGCAAAACAACATAAAGAGACTTTTAGCCTATAGTACGGTCGCTCAAGCCGGCTACCTTATGGTGGGCTTGGCTGCCATGAGTACTCTCCCAGGAGGGGAAGACAATGCTGGCCCTGCTGGCATACTTTTTTATACTGCAGGTTATGCAATGACAAACTTGACAGCTTTTGCTGTCATCATTGCTGTTTCAAGCTACACTAAAGATGACAGAATAGATTCCTTTGCAGGCTTAGCCAAAAAATCCCCATTTTTCGCATCTGCTATGACCCTAGCTATGATCTCCTTAATCGGGATACCTCCAACAGTAGGATTTATATCGAAGGTCTACATATTCGGTTCTGCTATGGATACAGGATTGGAATGGTTAGTAGTTGTAGGGGTACTTAACAGCGTAGTTTCAGCCTATTACTACTTGAGAGTGGTAAAAGTCATGTTCTTCTCAACAACAGAGAGCACAAAAAGTATTAATTCTGGACTTGGCGCGGTATCTGCAACTACTATAGCCATGATTGCTACTTTTGCATTCGGCATATACCCCACACCAATAATTGAGTTAGCACAAACGGCAATAAAGTCGATCGTAAGCTAAGTATTTACACAAAAATCAAACATGGGTGCTACCATATCCATATCTTTGAAAAGTAAATGTTTTTTATGCACGTAACATGAGGGCATGTTGAATCGAAATCAAATTGCATTTATCTTCAATTCTCAGCTCAAAGAGACTGAAATTGAAGCCAGAAACCTTCTTAAATCTCTAGGTATCAATGATAGAGCATGGGTTTGCTCGGCTGAAAAATTGGTAGATAAATCGGATGATTTAAACGAAACTTCTTTACTAATCGTTGTAGGTGGAGACGGAACAATCTTACGTACTATTAGAGCGGTAAGCGCTTACAACATACCTGTCTTAGGCGTGAATATGGGTAAGGTAGGTTTCATGGCTGAACTTAGGCCAGATGAAGCAATAGCACGCATTCCAGAATTCATTCGATTTACTGAAACTGGCGAGGGGAGCATAAGGGTAGAAGAAAGAATGATGCTGGTTGCCGACATAATATCCGATAAAACCGAAGTTGCTAGATTTTCCGTACATGCATTAAATGACGTAACAATCGGTACCGGTGGCGTATCAAGCCTAGTGGAACTCGTAACCTCTGTTAACGGTGTACATCTTACCAACTACAGGGCTGATGCTGTCATAGTCTCCACCGCTACCGGCAGTACCGGATACGCCCTTTCAGCAGGCGGTCCGATCATTTTCCCTGAAGCAAAAATGATGATGATGCTTCCAGTTGCGCCTCACACAGGCCTACGAGACGGCTTGATACTAGAACCTAATTCTTTCATAGAAATAGAACCATTATCAGGCTACGAGGCATCAATAAGTGCAGACGGGTTTAAAGATACAAAACTTAATCCTGGAGAAAAAATCAGGATCCAAAAGGGACTTTACACCGCAAAATTTTTGAGAGCTCATCAACCAGACTTTTTTTACTCGGCCTTGAATTTGAGACTCGGTCTCGCTTATAGATCCCAACGTCCTCCTAATATCCCTGGCAGTTAAATACATATGAGTCACCATAATAACCCAATCAAAACCATCGATTCAGAAATGATTTACGAAGGAAAAATCCTAAATCTCAGAAAGGATATTATACAAACTGAATCCAACATAAAAGCCGTCCGAGAGATTGTTGAACATAAACCTGCAGTGGCCATAGTTCCGATAGACGATAACAAAAATGTTCTCTTGGTCAGACAATACAGACATCCAGCGAAGCAATACTTATTGGAAGTCCCTGCTGGTCTAATTGAAGATGGAGAAGAGCCCGACATAGCAGCAATGAGAGAGTTAAGAGAAGAAATTGGTTATTCTTCAAACAACCTGAGGCTACTTGGAGGATTCTGGTCCAGTCCTGGATTTACTGACGAATATATGTACTGTTATATAGCTACAGATCTAAAAGAGAGTAGTCTCCCTGCAGATGACGATGAAAATATAAAAGTTGAATCAATCCCAGTTGATCGAATAACCAAACTGATTAAATTCGGCGAGATTACTGATGCTAAAACCATAGCATCACTACTCATGGCTTTTGAAATATTCTAACTTTTAAGGATAGAAGAATGACACTATTAGAGGATATGTTAAAACAAGTGGATCAAGCTGAGTCTGAACTTATTGAGCTTGAGCGAGCTCTTGTCCAGATACCTTCGGTGAATACCGGATTCATGCCAACAGGTAACGAAACCCCAGTATGCCGATATATAAGTGACTGCCTTTCTAAAGACGACATCGATTCGCAAATCCTTGAAGCTGCCCCCAATCGAGGCAACATAGTAAGTACTCTTCCCGGCCTTTCCGGAAATATTGGTCTTATATTCATGTCACATACTGACGTTGTTCCTGTAGAAGACGAAGATAAATGGTCGTATCCACCTTTCGGGGCCGAAATACACGACGGAAGAATATATGGCAGGGGCGCTTCTGATTGCAAAGGCCTTTTGACATCTCAAATATTGGCTATGCAAATATTAAAAAGAAATGGCGTAAAACTTAAAGATGGCCTATGCCTAATATCCGGAGCTGACGAAGAACACGGCGGGAAATATGGTTTTGAGTGGCTGGCAAAAAATCATCCAGACCTCTTTCGGGCACCGTTCGCGATAAACGAAGGGGGAGGAACTCCAATCGAGGCAGCGGGATCCTTAACATACATTCTAGGAATTGGTGAAAAAGGGAGACTTCAGGTTGAAATCACTTTAAAAGGATCCAGTTCACATGCTTCGGTACCATGGCAAGGAAAAAACGCCATGTTCAGTTTAAACAAAGTAATAGAAAGGCTAGAAAATTACCAACCTGAAAGAGACACCACAACCAGTCTATTTAAGTATTTGTCTACATTTGCCATTGAACACCCTCCGTCCCCTAGTAACGTAGACGAAATTATTGAAGAACAAGAAGAAAAAAATCCTAGATTCGCTTCCATGTTAAAAGCACTATCCAGAATGACCATTACACCAACGATGGTATCTGGCGGAATCAAGTCCAACAGTGTACCTGAACAAATAAATCTAACTTGTGATGTAAGAACCTTGCCACATCAAACTGAAGAATATCTAAGGCAAGAACTGGACTCAATCCTCGACGGAATTGAAGGAGTGGAATACCAAATCAATTACATGGCCCGTCCAAACTCTTCTGATTTTGAAACCACATTTAAGAACAATATAGAAGTGGCTACAAAAAATGCTTTGATGAGAGAAGATATAAATTTCGTGCCAGCGATAAGTAATGGATTCACGGACTCTCGATTCACAAGACCTCTAGGGGTCACAACCTACGGATTCTCTGGCTCACATCCTGATGATGACCCAATGCTGAGCAGGGCTCACGGAACAGACGAATCAATTGGTATCAAAAGTTTGGTTAGTAGTGCAAAAATAATGTTGCACCTAGCATACGACATTCTGGCAGTCAAATAACTATAAAACATTTATTAAATACACATCATGGAAACTTTTTCGACAAGGTCATGATTCAACTCACATCCTATTCCTAGCCCGTTCTCCAATCTTAATTTGCCGTTATGTATATTCTCACTGGGTTCTATAATATTTTTTCTCCAAGCTACCTCATCCACAGCATGTTCTAGAAACATAGAGCCATAAACTGACAATGAACTATGTCCCGAAGCCTGAAGAGATATCGGGCCAGAAGGGCAATGCATAGAAAAGTCCTTGCCATTTTCAACAGCTATGTTACCTATTACAGACGCCTCGGTCACCCCACCACAGTATTTTATATCTGGCATCACTATATCTAGAGAGCCTTTTTTCATCAGCGTCGAGTAATAATAGGCGCCATAACCTGATTCAGCTCCGGCAATCGGTATGTCGGATTTGGCAACTATACGACTCAGGGTTTCGGAATCATCACTGGGTTCTAAAGGTTCCTCCAACCAGTCAATCGAAAATGGCTCCAATTCCACTAATAAGCGATACGTTGACAATTCACTAAACCTAGCATGGCAATCTATCAACAAACCTACGCTGAATCCCAATCTCGACCTTATCTCCCTTATTCTATCCAAACCATTTTGCATCAAATTAACCTGGTCATCCAAATTTTGTGTGGAGAAAACTTCATCAAAAGGCGCGCATTTGATGGTAGTAAAACCATTATTTACCGCCGATTCAGCAGCATCCGCAAAATCAGCCGGTGTGCGGTCCGTGGAAAATAACACCCTATTTATATTTCCGTATAAGGGTATGGATTGGGACCAAGTACCTCCCAAATATTCACATAATGAAACTCCTGAACGGATTGCCTCGAACTGTGAGACTGCTGATCGAACCGCGCTCAATGACGCAGCTCTAACAGATTTCCCATCCACCACTTTTAAATTTAGTAATTTACCTAGGTCTGTGTCATTAGAAAGATCAATCCCCTTTAATTTCTCTATAATCGCGCTAGTCAACTTAATCACAGCATTAGATTCATCACCTTTTGTTATCTCTACCGTTGTTGTAAATCCATTTTCATCAAAAAACTCGGCAAAATACCAAGTCGTTCTATGTGTCGCAACTGCGCGGTAAAATACAACGCCTGTTATTTTAGACATTAATTACACACTCCCAATATGTTTATAAAATAAATATTTGCTCTAGGCAACAACGTTGATACAGGCTTGCAGCGTAACTCCTATGACATTAACTCAATATTTAAAAATATGGATTCTTACGATAGAATTTATTCTTCCACTACGAAAACCACAAGATGAAGTGATTTATAATTCTTAAGTTGGAATATCTAGGGCAAAATGGTACACTCGTTCACAATTCTATCCGTATGGAGTTTTAAATGAATGGTCTAATAGTCCACGAGGCTCCAAATAGTAAATTAAAAACAATGGTTGTAGCATTTGCAGGCTGGCCAGATGCTGCAGAGGCGGCAACCCGTGCCATCCGATACATGGTTCGCAAACTGCCAACCACTAAAATCGTGGAGATAGATCCGGAAGACTATTACGACTTTACCGTTAATAGGCCACAGACTCGTGTAAATCGCCAAAAGGAAAGAATAATTAGATGGCCATGTAACGAATTTTACAGCTATGTTCCTGAAGACGATCCAGAAAACGGATTGCTGTTATACGTGGGAACTGAGCCAAACCTGAAATGGCGCACTTTTTCGGATGCGGTCCTGCAGGTTGCCGACATGGCTCAGGTCGAGCTTATTGTATCTTTGGGAGCTCTTTTAGATGCAGTGCCACACACGAGAGAAGTTAGAATAACCGGTAGAGCAAGTAGTAAAGAATTGAGAAAGAAGGCCCAATGGCTTGGAATTCAGAACTCTGGGTATCAAGGGCCTACCGGCATACACTCAGCCTTTTCAGACGCCTGTTCCAAACGCGAACTCCCACATGCTAACATCTGGAGTCACTGCCCACATTACGTACAAACCTCTCCAAACCCCATAGCAAGTTATGCGCTACTGGAACGGCTTAAAAACCTCGTTCAGGTAGATATAGACATGAGTGAACTAGGCCTAGCCGGAGAGGCATTCCAAGAAGAAGTGTCCAAGGCCATCGCAAAACAACCTGACGTGAAATCATATGTTTCCCGGCTTGAAACACAGTATGATGAATCTGTCACGGCGTCTGAAGAAATGCCAACTGGAAGCGACATGGTTAACGAAATAGAGGAATTTCTACGTAGCCAAAGTGGGGGACCGGAAAATCCCTGACCTCGCCAATATTTATTAATGACAATTGGTGGAATCAAGCTTGGCAAATCTAAAGATTAACCCAGAATACTACCGTGAACTGTTTACACTATGGACTAGTGACGAGGCGATGATCCCTGATTTTCCTTCAGATCAGAAAGAGATCCTCGTCGGTCTTCACTTTATAATGATGGCGTTTGAAGAATGTATTGACTACAGTGAAGAAGAAATTGACGAAGGAATTAAAGATAGGAATCTTTTTGCTACTGACCATGTACAAATAAGGTTAGCATTGTTGAACAACGGCTTTTTATCTCAAATTATCCAAGATAAATCTACTTCGTATCGATCTGCCCGTAGATTTCTTCAACTAGCGGATTGGGACCACGGCATTCCTGGAGTTTCTTAATACCTATGAAAAATCATGAGCCATACAATCCATGCCCCTTAGAAGATGGAACTCTTACCATCAATGACGTCACTGTGAATTATAGAATTTGGAGCAAATCCGGCAGACCCATAGTATTCTTGCACGGACTTGCCTCGAGCCAAAATATCTGGAACCTAATGGCCCCAGTCTTGGCCCCTAAATACCAGGTCATCACATTCGATCAAAGAGGACATGGCCAATCTGAAAAACCCACAAAGGGATATGATTTTGAGACCGTCGCGAAAGATGCAGCTACTTTTATCAAGAACCTGAAAATACATAATCCAATTGTCGTAGGGCATTCTTGGGGAGGCAGCGTAGCTTTATGCCTAGCAGTGACTTATCCCGAGCTTGTATCCGGATTATGCTTTGTAGACGGAGGCCTTATTGAAATATCTAAAGTTCCAGGAAACTCTCTTGATTTAGCATTGAAGAACATGGCCCCTCCAAGATGGAATAATGTAAAAAAAACAGATTTGATTAATCGAATAAGAAATCGACCGTGGGGAGACAGAGACTCAACATCAAAAGCCGTAAACCTAGAAGATATAGTCTTAAGCCACTTAAAAGTCGATGAAAACGATCTTGTCAGCGCAAACCTAAGCCGAGAAAATCATCTAAAGATAGTAGAAGAATTCTGGAAACATAAACCTTCGACCATGATTAGCCAAATCAAATGTCCTACGCTAATACTTCCGGCAAGACAGTCTAAATCTGACACCTCAGATCTAAAACACGAAATGGTAGATATGGCGAGCCAAACTATACCTATTTGCGACGTAGTTTGGCTTGAAGAAAGTATCCATGACGTTCCATTACAAAGACCAGAACTAGTATCTGATTTAATTGCAAAAAGAATAGAAAGCGGGTTTTTTCCAGATCCTGAGCAAAAATAGATTTATTTTTATTTAAAAAATCATGCCACACTAGAACCAACACCAAGAAAATAGTAAGGCACACTCCATTTTCCGATGAGACCCATATCCACTACAGCCTTCTTAGCATAAATTCTCTCAACTATCCCTTTAGTACCTCTAGTTGGTCCTCCACTAACATTGCCCAAATACAATACTTTCTGACCGAGGCCAACCTTACTTGAGTTTAAAATTATTTCATGACTTTTAGGACCATTGGATAATTTAAACTCAAGTTGTTTATTAGTTTCCACAATATTTATTCCCAATATTTTTCATTCAAATGAACCATTATTAGAACATTTTAGAACAGAACAATTGTTCTGTCAATAACATCGGTCTTATAGCCTACAAAATGCTACAATCGCAACCGATTGTTGTCGTATACATTTTTATATTAGTATTAAGCACTTCGAAGTATGGTAGAAAGACTAAATAACAAAACAATTTTGATCACTGGCGCTGCTAACGGACAGGGTGAATATGAATCTAAGCTATTCGCTCAAGAGGGAGCTTCAATAATTCTATGCGACATAGATCTGGAACGGTGTGAACATACAGCGGGTATTATTAACTCATTAGGGGGAAAAGCTATATCATGCCTATTGGATGTTTCCAAAGAGAGTGATTGGATCTCGGCGATAGAAATGTCATTGGAAACTTTTGGATCTTTGAATGTATTAGTCAACAACGCCGGAATATATAGTCGAACACCTATAGTTAAATCAAGTCTCAAGGAATTCCAAAAAATATTAAACGTAAACTTAAATGGAGTATTTTTAGGAACAAAACACTCAATCCCAGCGATGATTAAATCGGGAGGTGGTTCCATCATAAACATATCGTCTACAGCCGGTATAGTGGGAAACACCGGAAGCGGAGCCTACGGGGCCTCAAAGGGTGCCGTAAGGTCATTTACAAAATATACAGCTATTCAGCACGCAAAAGACAATATAAGAGCAAACTCTGTCCATCCAGGGCCGATTGACACTGAAATGATTTCCGAAAACCTTTCGTCCTCTGAAGGGAGAGCACTATCAGAATCAAAAATACCGCTAGGCCGGATAGGAAGTACTGAAGATGTAGCACTGGGTGTACTATTTCTGGCTTCGGACGAATCGTCTTTTGTGACAGGCGCGGAGCTTGTTATAGACGGAGGCCTGACTGCACATTAGATTTTTATGATTTATATAGCCACAATAACTTGACAGACAATTTTAGGCTTTGCTAGCCTGAAGCCACGTGGACCACTTATCTAGTATTCAGACCATTTTCAACCTCAAGGTACCATTGAATTGGCAGGCAGAAAAGACAATCCGATGAATTTTTATGATGCTGTGATACTGGCAGCTGGTAAAGGTACCCGAATGAAATCTCGCCTTCCAAAAGTTTTGCATAAGATAGCGGGAACCGAAATGTTGAAAATCATCTTAACCACTGCTGAAAATGCTGGCATATCAACTCTCGTGACCGTTGTACCAGAAAACCACGAACAATTTGTAACGTCAGTTGGTCAACACACTCAGCTTGTCGTCCAAAAGGAAGCGAAAGGAAGCGGTCATGCCGTCCTACAATCGAAGCCTATATTGAGTAAATCAGATAATATCGTGGTATTGAACGGCGATGTTCCTCTTATTAAGTCCTCTACCCTATCTAAAATGATGTTAAAACATAGTGAATCGGGTGCGACAGTAACCCTTTTAACATCGCGACTGGTCTCTAACGAGGGCATGGGCCGGATAGTCAGATCAAATGACGGACAAATTTCCTCGATAATTGAAGATAAGGAAGCAACTCCGGATCTCAGGAAAATAAACGAAGTAAATGCTGGTATTTATTGTTTTCGAGCTGCATGGCTTTGGAAAGCATTGGAAACTTTAAAGATATCTGGTCAAGGCGAATATTATTTGACGGACCTAATTGCACTAGCAAACGCCCAAGGCTTAAAAATAGAATCTATTGAATCAATTCACCCTCATGAAGCCCAGGGAGTTAATAATCGTGTGGAACTATCAAAAATCGAAGCTGTTCAGAGAGACATTATTCGGAATAACTTAATGAAAAAGGGAGTTACAATAGTAGACCCAAAAGCAACTTATATCGACCTTGATGTAAGCATTGGCATTGATACCACCATTTATCCAAATACACACATAAAGGGCGGTACTGAGATAGGCCACGATTGCATAATTGGCCCGAACTCAAATATAGATTCCTCTTCTATTGGCAATTTATGCAAAATAGAATCGTCGTCAATCGAATCATCAGAGATCAAAGACAGAGTTCACATAGGCCCTTACAGTCACATTAGGTCAGGGACAGTAATTGAAGATGATGCCTATATCGGTAATTATTCTGAAATCAAGAATAGCTCGATAGGAAAACAAACTAAATGTGGACACTTCAGCTATATCGGAGATGCGAAAGTTGGTAACCAAGTTAATATAGGGGCCGGTACGATAACGTGCAATTATGATGGGGAACGAAAAAATAAAACCGTCATTGAAGAAAGAGCGTTCATAGGTTGCGATACTATGCTGGTGGCACCCATACATATAGGAATAGGAGCAACAACTGGGGCAGGTTCGGTTGTAAATAAGGACGTACCCAATTATTCAAAAGCTGTAGGTTCTCCAGCACGGGTGTTAAGACAAAAAGGTCATTCGTGAATTTAAACCATTTAAAGATGTATAAAGAGATTGAAACTGACCTTAATGAACCAAATACAACAGTATTTTATGAAGACCCTGATCGTGACAAAAATCTAATCTCGGTGTTGAATCGCTGAGTCACTAAGTAATAGAAACTATTAGACATAATTCTCAAAGGTTTACTTCAGAGGCATTTTTGGAAATCATCACTACTAATCTATCAATCGTAATTCTCACAATTTCAATCATTGCTTTTGCGTCAATTGGATTAGTTCAATCGGCACTATCCTCTGTTACTCGTGAGGTTGTCTATGTATGGAGAAGTGAATCCAGAAAAGGCAGCGAAAAATTAGAAGACTTATTCAGGAAGGCTGATCAGTCCGGATCAGCCTTCTCAATACTTAAAACTATTACACTCGCAACTTGTCTGATTTCTGCAAACATTCAATTCTCCAAAAACAATTCTATGGAATGGAGCAGTGCCCTATTAATCACGAGCATATGCCTTATCGTAATGGCAGTAGTAGAAACATTAATCAGAACTCTAGCCAGACACATTGGCCCCGCTGTTGCCATTCAGGTATTCGGTTTTGCGACCTTCATAGGAGTGCTTCTGAGCCCTCTTACAAGATCCCAAGAAAGAATAATTGAAATAGGCTCATCTCAATCAGAAGAAGACAACCTAACCACTGATGGCACGGATAGTATCGCGATGCATTTGGATGACCAGGGTGAACCTCTAGAAGAGCATGAAGTCAGAATGATACGCGGGGTCTTCCAACTCGACAAAACAGTTGCAAGAGAAATCATGATACCTAGAGTGGATATGACGAGTGCAAATTTAGATACATCGCTTGATGAAATTGCCTCCCTAATGCTCCAATCTGGGCATAGCAAAATTCCGGTATATCAAGACGAATTGGATCGCATCAAAGGAATTGCTCACTCATTAGACATTCTACGCTTTATCTCAGACCAAACAAGTACAGCTATGATCGCCCTGGAACAATGCCTCAGACCCGTTCTATATGTTCCTGAATCGAAAACATTAGAAGACCTTTTGACAGACTTTCAAGAGAAAAGAATGCAAATGGCTATAGTCATTGATGAATATGGAGGCGTATCTGGTTTAGTGACCGTCGAGGATTTAGTCGAAGAAATTGTTGGGGAAATACATGACGAATTTGATCGCGGAGGGCCAGAAATACGTGAGATTAGTGAATCCGAATTCTACATGGACGCCGGAATGGATATTGACGACCTAAGCAACAAGCTTGGAATTTCATTTCAAGGCGACGGATTTGACACCATCGGAGGATTTGTACTTCATGAACTAGGTAAAATACCTAGTTCCGGTGATAAATTTGAATACAATGGCATTTCTATTGAGGTTGTTTCTACCAATGGAAGAAGACTTAAATCTATTAGGATTAAGAAAATAACTGATCAGGCCAGTGAATGATAATCATAATCAAAAAAATGTTCAGTGTCCTGTATTTGACTGAATTTAATTAAAGCCCAACCCACAACATCAGAGAGGCAACGGATCCAATTTGGTAAAAAAAGTGAGAATATCAATCATATCAACAAGATATCTGTTGAGGCCTCAAACCACTCTCATTGAGACAAGTCAAAAACAAACCATTATTTAAATGGGTCAACACACTCAACTAATTAAACTATTGTATGTTGGCAAATACCCTATTCACTTCCAGCAAGTAAGTGATGGGTCCTCTACGCTGTAATCACACATAAAAAAAGCCCTCCCTGCGAAAAGGGAGAGCCTTTTATTTAAATAACTAGAGTTTTTATATCTAGTCGTCTATGTAATCTTCTACTTCGTTGCGACTAGCAGAGGAGCTGTTGCCTCTGATTTAGATGCACCAGTAGCAACCAGAGAATATAAACCTTCCTCTAGGCTAACGTTCACTTCTATAGTGAAAGCGCCGTGGTCATTGGCTTGACCGCCTGCGAGGATCTTTCCTCCTCCAGTGATAGTTACGCTCTCACCTGCACCAAATCCAGCTCCGTAAACTGTAGAAGTTCCACCTGGCTCAGCAGGGGTAGCAGCTAAACTTGAAGACGGCGAAGTGGTCCCTTGAGACTTAGATGTGATCAATACAGGAATACTCGCTGTGGAACCATTAGATCCCTCAGCATGTAAGCTAGCAACACCGCCAGCCCTCTCTATGAAACCTGCTTTGTCCGTCACAAAATCAAAGGAAACCTTAAACGCTCCTGCTCCATTCGCAGTAACCTGAGCCCCTCGTGCCCCTCCAACAACAGGAGATGCACTTTGATCGATTGCCAACTTAAGCATCACTGCTTCACCTGGCTCGAACCCAGAACCCCATACTTGAAAAGGCTCTGACATAGTCATCGTAGACTTACTTGTCACCAATCCGGCTGAGTCCGATCCTTCGGCAGCAGGACCGGGAGGACCTGCTGGTCCTTGTGCACCGGGAGCTCCAGGGTTTCCTGGATTTCCTGGCAGACCCGGCAATCCTGGATCACCCTGCGGTCCCTGTGGACCCGGTGCACCTGGATTTCCTGGGTTTCCTGGCAATCCTGGTGCACCAGCAGCTCCTTCACAAGCCACTAATGCAAATATGATTGCTGAGAAAACGAGGGATGTTGTAATTCCTCGCAGGCTAAATAGCTTCCTCATTTGACCCCCTCTTCATAAACATATGGAGAATCTAGTTTTAAATTTCGTCTATCCAAACAAGCGATGCCACTTCGTCGGAAGCAACACCACTGCCCATTACACCGTAAGGACCGAGTCATCATAGTAACCCTACAAAGGTGATGTCAAGGAGTTTGTCCACCCACTTTATAAACTTAGGTTTGTTCGTGTTACCAGTTACAGCCTCGGAACTCCGTACATTTCTATTGAGCACTTGAAAAGTTTAGAGGAATAATGCGAAATTCGCAACAGGAGTCAGGCACTCTTCTCAAGTGTTTAAAAATTAACCCTCCTTCTAATTAATAGCGGTATACGTATAAATAACATACTTAGGTTATTTAATTGAACAAATCCTCACAAAATTAAGTTTGTTTAAAAGGCACTACATCAAGTTGACCCTACTTCAAAATTAATTCAGGGAATTTATGATTTCTAAAAATTTGGTCCATATCTCTTTACAGAATTTGTATACAAGTTATTATTTTTACAGAATTGAGTCGGTTAGACCCTCCGATGATAAGCAATCATTTAGTCCAACAAACTGTAGATCTGGTAATGGAACTGGTTTTTTAAGGCAATTCTGAGGATCCACACATCAAATAATTCCACCCCCGTAGCTCAGCGGATAGAGTACTGGCCTCCGAAGCCAGAGGCGCGGGTTCGATTCCCGCCGGGGGTACCAGCCCTATGCATGGCACACCTAAATTAAGGCCTCCATTTCTTTATTTGACGAGTCAAATTAGGCATCCCTAGTTCTGAACAAAATTGATGGAACATTTCAAGATCTGCTCCTATCCATTCTAAGTCGTCTACATTTTGAGAAATAGGAACGTCCAGTTTTAAGGTCGCCAATTTTTTATACAAGTCTGCTTTATCTCTGTTCGACTCCAAGCTTTTACTCAATCCTGAAGCACCACGAACACTCACATCCCAAAATCTATAATCAGAAGGGATTTTTTCTATATGCATATAACGTGCAAGTAAAGTTGAACTGGATTTAGCACCCCATTTTGGTATTCCTGGTATTCCATCAGATGAATCCCCCATCAAGCCTAGATAGTCAGGGATAGATTTAGGTAAAACACCAAATTTCTCTTTTATTCCCGATTCACCCAGTACTAAATTTTTCCTTCTGTCAAAGCATACGATCCGATCTCCAAAAACTACCTGAGATAAATCCTTATCTGGAGAACAGATATAAACCTTCTCAACTTCAGTATTCCTTGCATAAGTGACTGCAGCCGTCCCTAAAGCATCATCAGCTTCATATTCCATCATTGGCCAATAAGTAATGCCAAGCGCCGCAACTGCTCTTTCAGCAAGGGTAAATTGCATTTGTAGTTCTTCGGGAGTGTCAGAACCGTCTTTATATCCGTCAAAAAGTTTGTTTCGGAATGACTTTACCTCGCTGTCGAAGGCAACTGCGAGGTGTGTCGCATTACGACTAGTTATCAGCGAAAGAAGACTCTGAATAAGACCACGTACAGCTGAAACTTGCATTCCGTCTGGAGCTAAGCGGGGAGGTTGACCAAAGTGTGATCTAAATAATTCGTATGTTCCATCAATGAGATATATATGCATATTAAAATCCAACCCTACCTTCTTTCAAGTAACCCGATTTTACATATGGCTTTGATCGACATTATCTACTAAATAAAAATTCCTAGCTTTTGTCATTGAAAACATAAACATCACCTTGTATGAGGATTAAGAACATCGCTCAAAGCGTCGCCCAAGAGATTCCAACAAAGAACAAGAGACCAAGCCACTAACCCCGGAGCAATCAACATCCATGGAACGGCTCGTAAGGCACTGATGCTGCCAGCCTCTAAAAGCATTGTCCCTAAACTTGGCCGAGGTGGCTGAATCCCTAAACCCAGCCAGCTCAGAATTATTTCCGTACCTACTAAAGACCCCATACCCATGGACACTGTTACAACAATCGGACCAATCGCATTGGGTAGCAAGTGAACAAACATAATTCTCGTTGTTGAAGCTCCCGTAGATCGAGCCGCTTCAACATATTGGGTCTCTTTAAGAGAAAGCACCTGCCCTCTGACCAGTCGGGCCATCCCAACCCAGCTAAAGGAAACTAATGCAAATGAAACAACAAAGTAATCAGCTATACCCGTTTTTACAACACCATCCACCAGGGTGTTGTCTTCCACCCAACGTGCCCATTCAACTATCCTTGGTCTCAACGTCGCAGCCAGTAATATGACCAAAAGTATATCTGGAAAAGAGGAAAACACCTCACCAATCCTCATAATGAAAGAATCTATTTTTCCTCCAAAATAACCGGCCAATAAGCCCAATGAAACACCAATGAGTAACCCACCTGTTGATATCGCTACAAAGGTAATAACGAGGGTGTTCTGTATCCCCCATAAAACCCGAGTTAGAACGTCTCTACCTTTCATATCGGTACCAGCCCAGTGATCCAAACTAGGAGCTTGTCGAATAGCCGTGTAGTCCTGATCGTTATATCCATACGGGGAGATAAATGGTGCCAAAAGCCCCAATATGTAAATTACTAACAGGACAAGAATGCAAAAAACAGCAAGTTTTTTTCTGACTAACCTTCTAATGGCTCTAAACAAATGTCCATGTGAATCATGGGAAGTGGCAACGGTAGACAATTTAAGAATACCTGATTCTAGGGTCTACAAATGTATAAGCTATGTCTGCCAAAAGATTAGCGACTACAAATGCAGCAGACAAAATCAATGTGAATGCCATTATTACAGGATAGTCACGGTTGAAAATCGATTGTATGGCAAAGTCACCCACACCTGGTATGCCTAAAAGGCGTTCTGTAATAAAACCTGTAGTCAGCATACCCGCTAATGAAAATGACAAAATTGTAATGATAGGGATAATCGCGTTTCTCAAGATATGACGGTAATCCACAGTTATAGGACCTATACCCTTGGAGTGCGCAGTCCTTATAAAATCTTGACCCATGACATCCAATGTACTGGCTCTCATAAGCCTCGCCAATCCAGCAATCCCGGGTATTCCCATCGTTATGGCTGGAACGATAATTCTAAGGTCAAATAAGCCTCCCCATCCAGCACATGGAACCCAGTGTAATTTAAGACAAAGTGCCCATAAGACCAAAGGTATGCTGACCATAATTGGAATTGACATTAACATCAAACTTAAAGCGATAGAAGCTGGGTCAACCCATGAACCTTGACGATGCGCAATCCAGAAACCTAGAGGTAATCCTAAAGAGAGACTCACTACCATAGCTGCCAAATTCACTTGAAATGACACCCACATTTTTGACACCAACAATGAGCTTACTGATCTTCCGCGAAACCGTAGACTCTCACCAAAATTTCCACGCATAGCATTACTGATATAATCTGCATACTGAACTATCACAGGTCGATTTAATCCCAGTGAGTCTCGTAGTCGCTCCGCCGTCACTTCATCATATTTAGATCCCAACATGACCTGCACAGGATCCCCGGGACCATAAGTCCCTAACAAAAATGTTATTGCAGAGACGATGCCCAAAAGGAAAGGCATCCACAAAAGTCTCCGGAGTATATGGCGCCACATATCATCGATCCCTCACATATCAATTCAGTTCCACAGACAGCAATTTACTACATATATATCGTTAATTCTCTATATAAACATGGCGCATTCTTGGAACAATCATTGGAGTTATAACATACCCTTTGATATATGGCTTTATCAGTAAATGTCTTTCGCCCGCAAACCAAAGTGGTAACCAAGGCGCATCTTCAACAATCAATTCCTCTGATTTTTTATACAGAGACATCCTTTCCGCTACATCAACTTCTATTCGAGCTTTTTCAAGCAAGCTGTCCACTTCAGGATTCGAGTACGTACCGTTATTGTTATCACTATCTGTGTAAAACAATACATCTAAGAAGTCCTGGGGATCTGGATAGTCGGCTTCCCATCCTAGGCCACCATACGCTTGGAATTTTTGGCGGTCTAAATCCTTCAAATAGGTTGCCCATTCTACTTGTTGTATTTCAACTTCTACCCCTAAAACTTCTTCCCACATGTTTATGATGACCTCCAAATCCAAGTTTGGTGTGCCACCTGTTCCAGGTATGGTGACCTCTATGCGGGGCCTTGTATTAGGATCAGCATATCTTGATTCTGAAAGCAATTTCTTTGCAAGCACCGGATCATAGCGCAGTCCTTCAATATCATCGGAATGTCCAGGAAACCCAGGGGGCAATATACTGTAGGCAGGAACCACAAGACCAGCTAGAACCTCTTCGGCTATAAGCTCTTTGTCAACAGCGTGGTTCAATGCCTGTCGAAATTTAACATCGTCAAATGGCGGTTGGCTCACATTAAAGCCAATATATGTAATGGAAAAACTTGGTTTCGCCACCACTAAATCATCATGTAAAGGATCATTAGGATCCTGTATCCTTTCAAGATCAAATAAACCGACCCCTGTTATATCGATTTCATCATTTTCATACATCGCCATCGATGATCCGCCTGCGAGATTCATTTGAATTTTTCCCAGCTTTGCAGGCTCCATATGATAACCATCATGGCGCTCCAAAATTAATCTTTCCCCGACTACATAATCTGTTAATTTAAATGGTCCCGTGCCATTCGGATTATCAGTCCATGTTCTTCCGCCATCATTAACATTGTCCTTGTCAACTACAAAGGCAGTGGGGTAAGTCAACTTTTGCAGAAAATATGCTTTAGGTGAATCAATACGTATTTGAAGGGTTTCATCATCTATAACCTGTATGCCACTGATTTCAGAAGTGTTCCCATCCAAGACATCTTGAATACCCACAATATCCCCGAGATAGGTTTCAACTACAGGAGAAGCCGTATCTGGATTAGCAGCTCTTTCAAAAGACCACTTGAAATCCTGAGCTCGGACCTTTTTGCCATCATGAAATACTGCAGAAGACCTTAGAGAAAATGTATACGTAAGGGAGTCACTGGAAACCTCCCAACTTTCCGCCAAATCTGGCACCAGATTTAAATCTGTATCAAAAGAAACTAAACCTCCAAAAATCTCCACGACTATGGCAGCTGATGTCGTATCTGAAGTTAGATGTGGATCCAAGGTAGGAGGATCAGCCCACAGTCTATTGAATGTTCCTCCTGGGGCAACATCAGAACCAACCGATGCATCCGCTATAGTCTTGATTTCCGATTTTTCTTTGGGTACTGAAGAAGACATAGGGGACGTAGATTCTGATGAGGATATAGAGTCACCCCGGGTGTCTTGTTCACCTCCACCGCATGAAGTAACAACAACCAACAAAAGTACAGAAATTAGGGATCCTAAAATAAATCTAATCTTATAAATATTCATCTCTGTTTGTTATTCCTAAAGTTTGTCATTTTTTATTTGTAGGTGCGGACTCCCGACTTGGGAGGTTAAATAAGCTGTGATGAAATCGTCTATATCACCATCCAGAACATCTTCTGTACCAGAAGTTTCTGTACCTGTTCTGTGATCCTTAACCATTTGATATGGATGTAAAACATAACTCCTTATTTGATTCCCCCATTCGGCAGATATATGTTCTCCTTTAAGTTTCGCAATTTCATCATTTTTTTTCTGCCTTTCGAGTTCCAAGAGTCGTGCAGTTAGTATCCTCATTGCTATCTCACGATTCTGATGCTGCGATCTTTCATTTTGACAAGTAACTACGGTGTTACTAGGAAGGTGGGTGATACGTATAGCCGTAGAATTTTTTTGCACATTTTGTCCTCCATGCCCTCCGGCCCTAAAAACATCAACTCTTAGATCATCAGGATTAATATCCACATCCACCCCTTCTTCCACCCTTGGTAGAACTTCAGCAAGGGCAAATGAAGTGTGTCGGGCATGGTCATTATCAAAAGGAGAAATACGAACAAGACGATGAACGCCTTTCTCTGCTCTTAAATGTCCATATGCATAGTCACCTGACACCTGCATGACGACACTTTTAACACCTGCCTCTTCACCTGAAGATAAATCGAGAACTTCGCTTTTAAAGCCCTTCCTTTCAGCCCATCTTATATACATCCTTAACAGCATTGAAGCCCAGTCCTGTGAATCAACACCTCCAGCTCCAGCATGCAGTGCAATAATTGCATCTCTTTGGTCATATTCGCCAGA
>CAYFIW010000006.1:0-51376 GCA_964343265.1 uncultured Dehalococcoidia bacterium
TTGAATCAAATCGATATGTTTCGTACTTATGGTCTAGGTAGTTTTAAGACTTTATTGGTGGAGCTTTCTAAGGATCCGGCAATGATTTTATGGCTAGACAATAACGATAACCACAAAGATGCCATTAATGAGAATTACGGGCGTGAGCTACTTGAATTGTTTTCTATGGGAATAGGTGCCTATAGCGAAGAAGATATCAAAGAATGTGCTAAAGCGTTTACAGGTTGGACTTTAAAGAATTCAGAATACATGTCTATGCGTGCAAGTAAAGATTCCATATGGCCGTATGGAAGGATTTCTTGGCATTATGAGTACCGAGAGGAAGATCATGATGAATCAGAAAAACATTTCTTGGGAGAGAGGGGTAATTTCAATGGATCAGATGTCATCGACATAATTACCCGTCAGGAGGCTACTGCTAGGTTCTTATGTACTAGATTGTTTCAATTTTTTGGTTCAGACGACATCAGCGATGCAGGAAACCATGTAATTGAAAGCATGATGGAAGAATATTTCAGAACTGATTACGAGGTTTCTTCCGTGCTCAGAATTCTTTTTAATTCAGAGTACTTTAAATCTAATAGCGCAAGATACGCTAAAGTTAAAGGGCCTGTTGAATCAGTAGTTGGGATAGCGCGGCTTTCTGGAGCTTATTCAGAACCTACTCTTGATGTTGGTGGACTGTGGTCTCAAGCAATGTATATGGGGCAAGGACTACTGGCTCCACCTACAGTGGAGGGTTGGCATGAGGGGACTGAATGGATAGATAGTGGGGCATTGGTTGAACGTGTAAACTTCGCCTCTAGGGAACTTGGGAATCCTCTCAAGCCAGGTGTCCAAAAAATCATTCAACGGATTATTGATGATGTTAACTTTACAGGAACCCCTAGTGAAATTGTGGATAGCTGTTTAGATGAAATGGGCCGTGTCGAAGTAGACGGTTCTACCAGAGAGATTTTGCTAGATTTTGCATCTTCACTCGGCAAATTTGATCTAAGTATAGAAGACTCTGACATTGAGAGAAAAAAAATTGCTGACACCATGAGCATGATAGCGTCAACACGTGAATATCAGCTTGCCTGATTTGTTGAATACATAGCGATTTTTTTCTTCCAAGTTCCTAAAGTACGTGTGGTAGATGTCTATAAAAAGTTTCAGTAAGGTCCAATATATAAAAACTATAGGTATAGTAAACAATGGCAATAATGGCCGCGGGTTTGCTAATCCTTATGACGTAGCTATATCTCCTGATGGCAATCTTTTTGTCTTAAATAGATGTGATCCTGCTAGACGTTCTGCGATTAGAGTGGGTGTATGTAACTTTGAAGAAGACTATTTATATGAATTTGGGTACGGTTTCGGAGATGGACCGGGTCAAATGGTGTGGCCAGTCTCTATGTGTTTTGATTCGAAATCGAGAATTTTCATAACCGATGAGCATAACAATCGAATCACAATATTTTCTGTAGATGGAGAGTACGTGTCACATTGGGGTGTTAAGGGTGGCGATAAGGGGACTTTTAACGGGCCTGCAGGGATATGTATAGATGATGCAGATGATGTTTATTTAGTTGATCAAAAAAATCATCGAATACAAAAATATACGTCTCAAGGAGAATTTATTTGTCAGTGGGGGGAACAAGGTTCCGAAGAAGGACAATTCAATTTGCCATGGGGAATTACGCAAAGTAGAGAAGGCGATATATATGTAGCGGATTGGCGCAATGATAGAGTGCAAGTTTTTGATTCAAAAGGCACATTTATTAGGCTGATTGGGGACTCAGGCGCAGGTTCTCAAGGAGAGAATCTTACTCGTCCTACTGGTGTTGCTATTGACAGTGGTGGCACGGTTTATGTTTCAGATTGGGGTAATGAGCGGGTCCAAGTTTACAATTCAGAAGGTTCATATATCTACACGTTAAGGGGCGAATCAACGTTGTCAAAATGGGCTTTAGAATTTTTTGCCTCTAATCCTGATGAAATGGAACAGCGAAAAATTTCTAACTTGACTCCTGAATTACCTGACCATTTGTCGAGTCCTTATCATATATCCTCTCAGACTGAATCGTATTTTTGGGGGCCTGTATCCTTACGGATTGACCAATCGGACATTCTGTATGTGGTTGAGTCAAATCGTCACAGAATACAGATATATCAATGACATATCCCTATTAGGAAGGCTGTATAAGTTCAATCCAGTTACCTTCAGGGTCCTGGCAGTAGCAAATTCCATTCCTGGTTCCGTCATCATTGTCCGTAAAAATTGGATCTGTGACGAATTTAATGCCTTTGCTGACTAATTTCTTGTGCAAGGATTCTAAGTCTGAGACGTTAAAGCAGATATGAGTGGAACCGAGTTGGTTTCTCTCTAGGTGACCTTCTGGACTAGTAGGGTTGATGTAATGCACAAGTTCAAGTGAATGCTCCCCCTGGGTTCCAACAAAGACGAGGGTCCGGTGAGAGCCGGGTATTCCGGTATGGTTTCCACCAGGAGGGGCTTTACTGTCAACTTCCCTCTCGACCCGTAACCCCAGATCATCTCTGTAGAAAGCTACCATTTTATCTATATCTTTCACCACAAAACCTGAGTGATTAAATCCAGTTACCATATGCCAATTCATACTCCTTGATGGTTTTTTGTAGTCTATATATAAGTTGGTTTTCATTGCAAATTACTAAGGTGCAGTGTATCGTTTCGTTTTGATAAATATGTCGTTTCTTACAGTTCTCAAAATACCCTTCGTATGGGGATTCATAGGTTTGATTGTCGGCTCACTTTTGGGTGGGACCACCTTGGCGGTTTGGCTTATAGCCTTGCTGTTGGTGGGGTTTCTCGTTTTTATGAAGTTCAGTGGTCCTCCGGAGGAATCTGGTGAAGGGGCACTTTTTGCCGGTGGTAGTTTGCTTATGATCGGCTGGATACTTGGGTTTTCTATACGCGGGATACTCATTTAGCAATAACTTTTCCCCCATAGATATATATTTCGTAAGGACATAGGTGGTCGTAGTGGCAAGCAAGGCCAAAGTAAGTATATTCGCTACGTGCGTCGTTAATCATTTGTATCCTAACGTTGGAATGAGTGTATCCAATGTGTTAAATAAACTTGGGATTTCAACGACAGTTGAAGTGACCCAGGTTTGCTGTGGCCAGCCCTTTTTCAATTCGGGATATTGGTCTGATGCACGGAAACTTGGAAAAAAATTTTTGGAACTATACAACTCTGTTGAAGATGACATAGTTATCCCTTCAGGATCTTGTACTAGTATGATACGTAATCATTATCCTGATCTTTTTGAAGAAGAAGATGATTTGCTAACAATAATTGATGATGTAAATTCGCGAATATATGAATTTACAGAATATGTTAGCTGTATCCTAAAAAATGACGACCGCAAGCTGGATGTTGAAAAGAAGTCTTCGGGACAAACTCCGAAGGTGACTTATCATGAAGCTTGTCATTTAAGTAGGGAACTGGGGATAAAAGAAGGACCAAGAAATCTACTAAACCTCGTTGATGGAGTGGAATTTATTGAGATGCCCAAATCCGAGGTGTGCTGTGGCTTTGGGGGATTATTCTCCATCAAATTTGCAGATATATCCTCGGCAATGATGAATGAAAAAATCGATTCTATACGATCTGTGGATTGCGAATTCGTAACCTCAAGTGATTCCAGTTGTCTGATGAATATTGGGGGAGGACTTGATAAAAACAACATCCCTACCAAACCTATGCATATAGCCGAAATTTTAGACAAATTTATCCTATATGAGAAAGCACATGAAGCCTCAAACTGAACTGTTCAAACAAAAATCTGTTGAAACTCTTCATGATGTCAAGATACAGGAGAATCTGTCTGGCTTGTACTCTGGATTTCACGAGGAAAGAATAAAAGTTTCGGCAGAGACCGAAAATTGGGATAACATGCGTGAAAAGGGTAGAAAGATAAAGGCTCATACTCTTGATAATCTTGATAAATATTTGGAGCAACTAGAGAAAAACATAATTGATTCTGGTGGAAATGTGTTTTATGCAAACTCTGCATCAGATGCATCAGATTATGTTACTAACTTAGCGAAGGAACGCGGAGTAAAATCCGTAGTCAAAAGCAAGTCCATGATTTCAGAAGAAATGTCATTGAATCACCATTTGGAAATTCAAGGTATTGAATCGGTTGAAACTGATCTGGGAGAGTACATTGTTCAATTAGCGGACGAGGCCCCCTATCACATTATTGCACCCGCGATTCACAAATCAAGTGAGGAAGTCTCAAAACTTTTTAACGAGAAACTTGGTACTGATCCAGATTATGGTATTCAGGATCTGACAGAGGTGGCTAGAAAACAACTTAGGCAGAAATTCATTCATGCTGATATGGGTATCACTGGTGGTAATTTCATGGTTGCAGATACTGGGACTCTAGTTATTGTGACCAACGAAGGTAACGGGAGGATGTGTACTTCGATGCCCAGGATTCATGTAGCGATAGTTGGTATGGAAAAAGTCATTCCGTCTGTGTCAGATTTGGGCCTGTTTCTTAGGTTGCTTATTAGATCTGCTACAGGGCAGTGGATGTCGAGCTATGTTACAACGGTGTCCGGTCCAAAGAGATCTACAGATATAGATGGGCCTGAAGAATTCCATTTGGTTATAGTTGATAATGGTCGCTCCAATATGATTGCGGACCCAAAGCTAAGGGAAGCTCTGTACTGCCTTAGGTGTGGTGCATGCTTAAATGCTTGTCCTGTGTATCGTAAAGTGGGAGGGCATTCATATGGATGGGTGTATCCAGGCCCTATAGGTTCAATAGTGTCTCCTATGTTGACAGGACTATCAGATGGTAAAGATCTCCCATTTGCTTCAACTTTATGTGGTTCTTGCAAGGAGGCGTGTCCTGTAAATATAGATATACCTAGGATGCTATTACATTTAAGAAATCAAGTTTCTGAAGGAAACACATCTGAGAAGGGATTGATCGGTAGTAGGTTTGAAAGAGGATTATCCTCCATGGCATCTGCATTTCTTTCATCCCCTAAATGGGCGTCTAATTTAATAAGTCTGGCTAGATTTATTTCCGATAAATTACCTGGTAAATTTTCAGTTTTTCCTTCCGCTTGGACTCGCACCAAAGAAACTCCACATTTACCAAAGAAAAATTTTGTTGAGATGTGGAATGAACAAAACAACGCTAACGATGTCTAGGTGAATTTTTATGCAAAGGTACATTTAGATGCATAGAGAGTCTTTTTTTGAGAATCTGAGACAATCTCTCGAGAAAGGTCGTTCCAAGTCACCGAATTTGTGGAACCCAGATAGTGAGCAAGAGACACGGGACCAGGTGCAGGTAATTCTTGATTCTTCTGAGACCCTGTGGGAAGAAAGATATGAAACCATTGTCACAACTGCAAGGAAAGCGGGGTGGAATGTAGCTCGGGTAGCCACTTTGGAAGATGTGATTGAGTATCTAGAATGTTTGGTACAAGAAAAACAAGCAACAAAAGTGGTTTTTACATCGCAGACCGCTGTTAGAGACTTGGGGTTAGATAAAATTTTCAGTCAATCACAAATAGAATTTACTGAAATAAACGACAGTGGGAATAAATTACCAGCTGATCAACGTTCAAAAGCTATTCAGGCAGATATAGGGATCACAGGTGTTGAGTTTGCTGTCGCAGAGACGGGGACATGTGTTTTAACTGCAGGTAGTGATACTGGCAGGTTAGTTGGACTCGCACCGCCTGTTCATGTTGCTATAGTGACAAAGGGACAAGTGCTGGATTCTTTGGACGACCTTTTTAAGATCAGGAAATCTCAAAAAATCGATGGAACCTTTCCGGCTTATTCAAACTTGATATCAGGGCCTAGTAGGTCGGCTGATATAGAGTACACTCTTGTTACTGGTGTACACGGCCCAGGAGAAGTTCACATGATATTAGTGGGATAATCATTTACTTATTTTCATTCCTACTGAAATAAGTCTTAAACTTTCTTCAGCACATTCTTTAATGAGTTTGTACGCGCTACTGGATGCTTCTTCTAAACTCATAGGGCCGTTCGTTAGAGATACTGCTGCTTCTATACCGTGTGCATGGACTACATGAAAATCTTTTCCCAACATTCCTGATATAGCGATAGTTGGAATTTTCTTTTTTTGTGCCATTTTCGCGACACCTATCGGGGCCTTGTCATATACTGTTTGGAAATCTAGGGCTCCTTCACCAGTTATAACTAGATCCGCTGAATCTAACAGAGCATCTAATCCTACTTTGTCCAGAACGATATCAACACCGGTTCTAAGATTCCCGTTCATAAAAGCCATTATCCCAGCACCTAGTCCTCCAGCTGCACCTGCACCTGGTATTTCGGAAACTTCCTTGCCCATGTCTTTTTTTATAACTGAAGAGAGGTTTGACAAGGCTTTGTCTAAAATATCTATTTGTTGTTTGCTGGCTCCCTTTTGGGGTCCATATATAGCTGCTGCTCCTTCAGGACCTGTAAGTGGATTATTGACGTCGCAGGCGACTTGAAAATCAGAATTTAATATTCGATTATCTAATTTGGATATATCAATTGTCCTTAGATTTTGTAGTGCGGCCCCACCAACAGGAATTTCTGTGTTTGTTTTGTCCAACAACCTTATACCTAAAGCTTGGGCCATACCGGCACCTGCGTCATTTGTTGCACTTCCACCTATTCCTATAATGAAGTCACGAAATCCTGCGTCAAGTGCTGAAAGTATGATCTCACCGAGCCCAAATGTTGTCGCATTTAGAGGATCCCTTTCGTCTAATGTTAGTAGAGCAAGTCCTGATGTTCTGGCCATTTCAATAACAGCGGTTTTCTGATCACCCATGGCACCCCATAGTGCTCGTACAGGGCTTCCTATAGGTCCTGTTACAGTAGTTTCATTTATGCTTCCTCCTGAACTTTCCACCAAAGTCTCCAAAGTGCCGTCTCCACCATCGGCCACGGGACAAAGAATGATTTCAGAGTTAGGAAAAACGTTAATAACGCCTTCTTGTATAGCTTTTGAAACCTCCAAAGCGCTTATGCTTCCTTTGAAAGCCTGAGGTGCTATAACTATTTTCATATCTAAATCCTTGTGTTTACATGAGAAATAAAGTGGTATTTATCAGGGTTTTAGTATTTTGGTGATATTGATATATTTAGTTTCACTATTATGATAATAGGGAATTCTAGCATCACAAGATTTGAAGTAGAACAGGTGCATTTATGCCAAGGAAGAAAACTAAAGGTCCTACGCGCCAACTTTTCGCCGCAATAAGGGAGGATATCTACTTGGAAGCGAAGGCGAGGTCGGCGGAGAGAAGAATTTCTATGAGGACATTGCTTGAACAGGCCTTGACTGGATATCTTCAGGGAAATGTAGGTGATGAGTCCTACGTAGATGAAATACAAAATTCTGAAAAACCGACGATTTGGGATGATGAGTATATAGGAATGCAAGCTGATCGTCCTATTGGAACTCCGGTTGAAATATCTGAAGATGAAGCACGAAGGATAGCAAGAGAGGCATTTTTGTGAATAGTGATATCGATTACCTTATCGATTCGTCCGTCATAAAATCCTATACCGATGGCAATAGTAAAGCCATGGAACTAATTTATTCTGCTATCGATGGCGATATTTCATTAGCTATCTCATCGTATACATTGTACAAAGTATGGGGTACTGATTCTTTTGATCGGAAATCAGAAATTGGATATTCAGGACTTCTAAAATTTTTGAAAGTGATAAACGTTGATTCTGAAATTGCCAAAATAGCAGGACATATCGCTAGGCTTTTGAAAGAATCACAAGTTTCTGAATTTAACGATTTTTTTGATGAGCACGCCATAGCTGGAAGTATTGTCAAGGGAAGAGAATGTACTGCTGTGACAGATTCTGAAGTGTTCATCGATGAACCAGAAGTCAGATTCGTAAGTCTTGATTCAGTAGAGTTGTATTAGACTTGAATTTGT
Source organism: uncultured Dehalococcoidia bacterium (assembly GCA_964343265.1). Classification (GTDB taxonomy): domain Bacteria; phylum Chloroflexota; class Dehalococcoidia; order Lucifugimonadales; family UBA826; genus CAYFIW01. Next base: position 7,982 of record CAYFIW010000006.1, read on the forward strand.
TAATCTCTAGATAAATTAAATATAAGACTTGATTTGGTTTGCCAGAGAAATTGTGATTCCTGGTGTGCTGGCAATATCGTCTAGTTCGGCTTCCCTGATTTTGCTTACAGAACCAAATTTACGCAATAATTGTTTCCTTCTTTTAGGACCGATCCCAGGGACAAGATCCAAAGACGATCTAAAAGTTGATTTGCTTCTCTTGCGCCTATGATAAGTAATAGCGAAACGATGAGCCTCATCTCGAGCTCTTTGCATGAGGAACAGACCATGTGAATTTCGAGGTAAAACTATAGGCTCGGGTGTTTGCGGTACAAATATTTCCTCATTTTCTTTAGCTAGACTTGCCAACGGTACGTCTCTAATACCAAGCTCTAGGAAAACCTGTAACGCGGCGCCCAAATGTCCCTTGCCTCCGTCGATTAAAACTAAGTTTGGTTGTTTAACCCAACTAGATTGATCTGGATCTTTATCGATTAAGCGTTTAAATCGACGTGACAGCATCTCTCGCATCATTGAATAATCATCGACGCCTTCAACTGTCTTTATTTGGAAGCGTCTATATTCACTTGTCTTGGGACTTCCATTTTCGAAAACCACCATGCTGCCAACGGAGTTTGTTCCTTGTATGTTGGATATGTCATAGCATTCTATTCGTTCAGGTTTGTCAGGGAGATTAAGAGCTTCTTGTATTTCTGACATTGCAGTATCGTCATTGTCCAACTCAGTGAATCTAGTCACCTTTAATTGATCCATGCCTTTTGATGCATTCTCAACAACCATGTCCACTAATTTTTTACGTTCTCCTCTTTTAGGGTTCAGTATTTTAACCTTTGCTCCCCGATTATATGAGAGTAGATTCTCCAAGGTGTTTGATTCCTCGGTAGATGGGAATTGAGTTAGGATCAATGGAGGAATGTATGGTGTTACTCTGTAGAATTGGTTTATAAAAGCATTTTGGATAGTGGGAAGATCGTCTTCCTGGCCGACTTCCATCAAAAAGTTGTCCCTCCCAATTAATTTTCCTTGTCTTATAAAGAAGACTTCAACCCAGGCTTCAGATGACCATAAAGAACAACCAATTATGTCTATATTTTTAGAATCTAGACTAAGTACCTTCTGGCCTTCATTAACTTTTTCTATCGCTATGACCTGATCTCTTAAAGTTGCAGCTTTTTCAAATTCTAGATTTTGCGCAGCGGCATTCATCTTATCTGTAATAGAATTTACAACTTGTTTAGTGTTACCTTCCAAAAATAGTTCTACTTGCTTGATTATTTCCCCATAATCTTCTTTACTTGCCGCTCCAATACACGGGCCCACGCATCTGTTTATATGGAAATCTAGGCAGGCTCTACTATCATTACCAGTGATCGTTTTTGTACATGATCTATAAGGGAACAGTTTTTTGATTAATGAAAGAGTTTTTCTTACACTACCAGCGCTGGCAAATGGTCCAAAATATTTGGCTTTTGAACCTGACTCTACATTTCTAGTTATGTAGACTTGTGGGAATTCTTCAGAGGTGTCTATTTTAATAAATGGGTAACTCTTATCGTCTTTCAATCTGGAATTAAACCTGGGCTGATGTTCTTTTATGAGGTTACATTCCAGAATCAATGCTTCTTGTTCCGATTCCGTCACTATGAAATTGAAATCAGTAAGAGAACTGACCAAAGCTTTTATCTTTGGACTTATGTCTGGGCTGCGCGAAAAATAGGAGCGTAGCCTGGTTCTCAGATTGGATGCCTTTCCAACGTATAAGATTTCTCCAGCATCATTTTGCATCAAATAAACTCCCGGCGATACAGGAGTATGATTTAATCTTTCATTAAAGCGAGTCATCTAGATTGCTCGCTCCTTCACACATCTTTTAATTCTTATTCTTTTTCTAACCTAGAGGAATGAAAGTAAATGCAACGAGTAAGGCTACTATCACTGTTGCAACGATACCTATTTGTCGAATTTCTCTACCCAAATATTCATATGTAAGATTGTTTCCCGGTGTAGTAGATATAACTGGCGCTCTCTTAGGGGTGTTGGTTTGTTTCGGAAGAGTTACACTAGCGCTTTTCACTGGGGTGATGACTTCTTCTGAATCACTTTCTAATGTAGATTCCCTTCTGGAGTCTACAACTTGTGTTCTACCTTTTCGACGTTTGTTTCTGAGTTGAGCTTGCCGAGAAGCTCTTTGTTTGCCTTTGCTTGGCATTACTAATTCTCCTACGTGGTTATCTTGAAATTATTATATACGTGCATGCGGGTGGGCGGACTCGTATTCTTCTCTAATAAATTCTGTACTTAGATGCGTGTATATTTGCGTTGTAGAAATACTAGCATGTCCAAGCAGTTCCTGAACGTGCCTTAGAGGAGCTCCTCCTTGCAATAAATGTGTGGCAAAGCTGTGGCGTAAAGTATGAGGCGATATATTGTCAGACAATCCACTCATTTCCCCGTATTTTCGGATCAATTCCCAAAATGCTTGGCGGGTGATTCTGCTTCCCCTCTTATTTAAAAAAAGCGCTTTTTCGGTGTTTTTGTTGGACAAAGATGGTCGGGCCTTCTCAATATAAAGTTTTAACGATTTTGAGGCCTGTTTGTGAAACGGAACGAGTCTCTCTTTCCTTCCTTTTCCCATGCATCTTACTATTCCATATTGCAAATCTATACTGTTGGTGTTCAGAGAGATGAGTTCATTCGCTCTTAGACCACTTGCGTAAGAAAGCTGTAGCATCGATTCATCTCGGATTGCTGTGTTAGAGGAAGAGTTCCTGAGAGGTGTAGTAACTAAATTGCGGGCTTGTTCTGGAGAGATTGTTTTAGGAAGGACACGTCCTAGTTTTGGCATAGGTATGTCTTGCGAAGGGTTGCGAGTTATTTCACCTTCCATGTGTAGGAACGTGAAAAATGAACGGACTGTTGCAACCTTTCTGGACCTTGTCGAGGATTTTAGGCCCAAACCACCTAAATTTACCAAGAATCCTGAAATGATGTCGGCATTAATGTTTTTTATGTCATTACGGAGATTTGAATTAAGATTTTGCTCTATGTGAGTACAAAATTGTTTGAGATCAGTTTTATATGACGATATTGTGTTTTGCGATGCACCACGCTCAACCAACATGTAGTGAGCAAAATTTTCAATGTGAGTATTAAATATGTCCCTAAATTTGCATTGGGCTTTAGAATTAATGGAATTTAATTGCATCATGGTTAAATCTTACCTTGACACCTCTGCGTTGGAGGATAATATTTCAACCATAATTTTGAGAATTTTTTGAGGCAACTTAGTTAAATGATAGAGATTGAATCCAGTCCATTTCTAGTCGAGTTTGGTTCACTAATACTTAGTTGGCATGGAGTGTTTAGCTTTATAGCAGTCGCTGCTGCCGTTTTTTTGGTTGGTCGTTGGGCAACATTGAGAAATGTTGACCCCGACGATATTTACTCAATTGCTATGTGGGCAATTATAGGAGGTATAGTCGGTGCTAGGTTGGTCCATATTATAGATAATTTGGATATCTATATGGATAATCCGGGTAAGATTTTGGCAATATGGACGGGAGGTATAGGTTTGTGGGGTGGTATCCTAGGGGGGTTTGTCGGTGGTGCAGGGTATGCGGCTTTAGCGAAGTACCCGGTGGGAGTTGTTGCTGATCTGACCGCTCCAGCTATGTTATTTGTACAGTCAATTGGCAGATTAGGAGACATAGTCAATGGTGAACATTGTGCTAAGGCGACAAACCAGTTTTTTGGATTCATATGGACTCACTCTGAGAGTGCGGCTAGGTATTGCGCAAATGGTCTAGGGGTTGGAGTCCAACCTGTGATCGCATTCGAAATATTATGGAATTTGTCGTGTTTATGGATAATTTGGACCCTTAGAAACAGATTGAAACCATCTGGGATGTTGTTTGCCCTGTATTTGTTTTTCTATGCTGCGGGTAGGTTTATTGTAACTTTCTTCAGGGAGGACCGTATCTGGGCATTTGGATTACAAGAAGCCCATTTTATAGCAATTATGGTCCTTGTTATCACCGTGCCTCTTCTGGCATTCAAGGCAAGATTAGGGGATCCTGAGGAAGTGAAAAGAGAATTTATTGACTCTGTACCTAGACGGAGCAGGGCTGAGAGAAGGAGAGAATGACGGTTACAGTCTTATGATTTTAAGCATTTTTCTTAAAATCTTCGATAGTTAATTGAACAGAATCATTACCCTTCCAATGATTTATCCCTGGGCTATAGACAATATCTATTTCACCTCTTGCTTCCTTCAATCGGCTTCCTTGTCTAAATGCCATTGCTTCTATAATCGAGCTTCCTTGTTGGACAGTAAGTTTCAGGTGGGTTTTGTCTTTTCCGACACTTCTGCTATCTAATACAGAAATTCCTTTGGTTAGAAATACGGGGGCTGGGTTGCCGTTGCCATAGGGTTCTAATGAACTCAAAAAACTTAGAGATTCCCTATTGATCCAATTCAAGTCAATTTCGGTATCTATATCCAGAACTACTTTTCTCTCTAGATTTTCAAGTAATTCATCGGCAACAGACGTCATCTGTTGCCGAAAAGTTTTAAGGTTTTTGCTTTTTATGGTAAATCCGGCGGCCATATGATGGCCTCCATATTTTTCGAAAATATTTGAACAAGTTCTCAAAGCGCCTATCATGTTAAATTCAGGTATGCTTCTTGCACTAGCTCTTATATAATCACCCTCGCCGGACGCTGCTATAACGGGTCGGTTATATTCCTCCGATAGCCGTCCTGCAATCAGGCCTAGAATACCTGGCATCCATTGCTGTTTACCAGCAAAAATTATATTTGGCGTTGAGGATCCTTTCTCTTTTAATAATTGAGACTTTGCCTCGAGTATTGCTCGTTCTGTCATGATTTGGCGCTGCTTGTTCAGAACTTCCAACTTACTGGCAATTTTGTCCGTCTCTTCTAGTGAGTCGCTCAGTAACAGTTGAAGGCTGAGTTTAGCGTGGTCTAGTCTGCCAGCTACATTTATGCGAGGAATTATTCCATAAGAAAGATTCTCGGTAGAAAGTGTGCTTTTTGAGAATCCTGATATTTTGATTAGAGAATCTATGCTCGGTATAGGTTGATGATTTATTACATTCATCCCTTTGTTGGATAGGAACCTGTTTTCGTCTTTCATTAACCCGACATCGGAAATAGTACCTAAAGCTACTAAAGCATAAAGGTGATCTGGGATATTGCTCTTATATTTTTCATAGAGAGCTTGGATAACTTTAAATGCCGTACCGACCCCTGTCAGATGATCAAAAGGATATTCGGAAGTGGGAAGGGAAGGATTTATTATTGATACTGCGTCAGGTAAGGTGTCATCTGGTACGTGATGGTCGGTGACTATGGTTTCTATTCCTAATTTTTTTGCAGTATTGATTTCATTAAATGAAGTAACTCCGCAATCTACAGTTATTAGAAGTGATACTTCATTTTCTTTAAAAAAGTCTATTGATTCATCACTTATACCATGACCTTCTAATGTACGATGAGGTATATAAGGATGCACCGATGCTCCAAGGTTGGCCAATCCTCTTGCAAGGACTGCCGTTCCAGTCAGGCCGTCAGTGTCAAAGTCTCCGAATATGCCGATTTTCTCTTTGTTTTTTATGGCGAATTGCAGGCGTGATATGCATTTGTCCATTCCTTGAAATAAATACGGGTCGTGAAGGTTACTCGAAGATGGGTTGATGAAGGCATCTGCTTCATTCCTAGAAGTTATACCCCTGTGGAAAAGTATTGTTGCTTTTGCCTTTGAGAGTTGAAGCTGATTGGCTAACGAACTATTAGCCTCAGGTAGGATGTTCCAATCGTTGTATATCACGTGCTATTTATATGATGGAAGATCAAATTGATGTCTCGCGCTTGTTAAGAATTTTTAAACAAAAGTGATGCATTGTGTCCACCAAATCCAAAAGAATTACTCATTGTAAACGACAATTCTTTTTCCCTCTTGTTGTTTGGAGTATAGTCGAGGTCACAATCTGCGTCAGGAGTTGTCAGATTAATAGTAGGCGGAATAATTGCTTTTTCTAAAGCCATTACTGAAACAACGGCTTCTAAAGCTCCGCTTGCACCCAATAAATGTCCTGTCATAGATTTTGTTGAACTGATTGGGATAAATTTGGCAGATTCTCCAAACACAGATTTCATAGCCATGGTTTCAAATTTGTCGTTTAATGGTGTCGAAGTCCCATGAGCATTTATGTAGTCAATCTCCTCGGCTGATATCTGAGCCTGCATGAGTGCTTTTGTCATGGCACGGGCACCACCTTCCCCCTCAGGACCAGGCTGAGTTATGTGATTTGCATCTGCCGTGGCTCCATACCCGACTATTTCCGCAATTGGGCTGGCTCCCCTGTTTATCATTGATGTTTCAGTTTCAATGATTAATACCCCTGCTCCTTCCCCGAGGACAAATCCATCACGATCAGAATCGAAAGGTCTGGAAGCCCCCTTCGGATCATCGTTTCTTTTAGAAAGAGCTTGACATGCATTAAACCCTGCCACGCCTACGGGACATATGGCTGCCTCGGCTGCACCCGTAATAGCAATGTCTACGTCACCTCTACGTATTGCTTCGAAAGCCATACCAATTGAGTCTGCTCCGCTAGCACATGCTGAAACAGTACTGTAATTTGCACCTTTTGCACCTGTCATTATTGAAACCTGACCTGATGCCATGTCTGGAAGCATCATCGGAACCAAAAAAGGACTAACTCTTGATGGCCCTCTTTTGTTCAGAACACCTATTTGATCGGACAAAGTCATGATTCCGCCAATACCGCTTGCAATCATCACCGAAATTTTCTCACAGTTTTCAGGGGTTACTTTAAGCTCGCTTTTTTCAATTGCCTCTAAGGATGCTGCAGCCGCAAATTGGACAAATCTATCCATTCGTCTTGCTTGTTTTTTTCCAACATAAATTTCTGGGTCAAAGTCAGTGACTTCTGCAGCGAAGGTCGTATCGAACCCTTCTGCATCAAACGAAGATATTGAATCAACCCCAGACCTTCCTTCACATAGTCCTTCCCAAGTTTTATCGCTTGTTAATCCAACTGGACTAACTGCCCCATATCCCGTAACAAAAACCCTTTCTGACATATGAATGCTCCATGTTTATGGCTGGAATCATTATCATTTTTAAGATTAATGGCGCGACGCACCAATAAGTATTTATGACGAATCCAACTCTATATTAAATGTCTTTATATATGAACTTCTCTGCGATTATAACAACAGTCAACTTATGCCTACAGTGTTCTATCGATGAAATTTCTAAAACATAACCAAAAGAAACCACTAATTATTTTCTAATTAATAGGGCTCTTACCGGAGATCCATCACGAGCTGATGTTTTCATTGGCAGTAACATATAGCGATATATTCCCGATATGGTTGAGGAAAGCTCTAAACTCTCTACGACCCAAATTTTCTGAGAAAGTATATTTTTATGGTTTAAAAAGGATTTTGTGGATTCATCGTCAATTGACAATAAATCTGTACCTATTAACTCGATTCCAAGTTCTTTGAACTCTTTTGCTAGAAGACAGGTTATTAAAGGAAATTGTTGTGTCTCGTATGATTTCTTAAATATTAGGAATTGAATACCGTTATATTCAATTCCTTCTTTGATTTTAGCTAAAGGTTCGTCAGATTTTATTACTAATGCTTTGCCTTCTGAGAGCTGTAAAGGGAAACCGGCAATTGAATCTCCGTTCCTAATTACGTGGAATGGGGCGTCAATATGTGTCCCTGTATGTGAACCCAATGATAATTTGGAAATAATCGGATCTCCGGTTTCATTGTGGGTTTCAGATATCACCTGGACGAATGGATCTCCAGGGTATGTTTCCATGTCAGGTTTTATGGTTCTAGTTATGTCTATGTATTTAACCAAGTATTTTATTCTCACTATTTCTGTCGTAAGGCGTAAAATAATATCTATTATCAATATAAGTATGATTGCAAAAAAGGCGATGATTTGCGAAAAGTTGCTATAGAAACATTGGGTTGCAAGTTAAATCAGGCAGATTCCTTGAAAATGGGAGACGAATTTTCAAGTGCTGGTTTTAGTTTAGTAGATACTGAATCAGAATGTGATATCTACATCATAAATACCTGCACTGTCACACATGTGGCCGATCGAAAGGGTAGACAGTCTATAAGACGTGCGAAACGTAACAATCCTGACTCTCTTGTTGTCGTGACGGGATGCTACGCAGAAAAGGATCGAATTAGCCTAGAGAAATTGGCAGAAGTTGATCTGGTTGTTGGTAACACCCAAAAGTCTGAAATAGTTAATTTGACTCTGAATGAACTAGCTATGAGGCCATTTTCGAGGTTGGAAAGGTCCGGTGGTGAACATCTTTCAGAAGGGATACAAAATACAAATAGAGCGATGCTTAAAATACAAGAAGGATGTGATCAGATGTGCTCATATTGCATTGTTCCAAAAGTAAGAGGAAGAGAACGCAGTGTGCCAGTTAATGATTTAATTGATCAGGCAAATGATTTACATTCGCGAGGTTATAAAGAGATTGTACTTACGGGTACTCAACTAGGAAGCTACGGATTTGAGTTTGATAACACCTCACTGAAGACTTTGCTTAATGACCTCATCACAAATACTGACATAGGAAGGATTAGGGTTTCTTCTGTCCAACCTCAGGAGTTCTCCGATGAATTGTTAGATCTTTGGGATAGCGGTAGATTATGTCCACATTTCCATATTCCTCTTCAGAGCGGTAGTGATCGAATACTAGCATTAATGAGGCGTAGATATGACTCAAAATTATTTCTAGAGTCAATTGAGAAAGTTCGGTCAAGAGTGGATAAAGCTTCAATAACAACCGACGTCATTGTTGGATTTCCAGGCGAAACTGAGAGAGACTTCATTGCTACGAAATCGGTTTGTGATCTGGCAAAATTTTCTGATATGCATGTGTTTAAATTCTCAAAGCGTAATGGAACTATTGCCGCTCATTTGCAAGACGATGTTTCTTATCAGGTTAAGACTAGACGGTCCCGGGAGTTGATAACAATGGGAGAAAAATATTTCTCCGACTTTAGAATGAAAATGGATGGATCTTCTGAAAATGTTCTATGGGAAACCAAAAGTGTTAGTGCCGGAAGACCTAAATTTATATATGGATTAACTGAGAATTATGTGAGAGTAAAGGGGAAGTATGAATCATTAGAGTCTGACTTAGAAGAACTGGTAGTGAAATATGATGTTTCGAATCCTGTTGGGCCTATGATTGCGTGTCATTAAATTTCTTTAGGTAGTAGGTGTGGTCTCCCATTCCATTCTTCTACATAGCCAGATCGGTTTTCCTGACCATGACCAAATACGATTATCCATCCTTCTTTCATTGCCATGTCCAGAAGTTCTTTTTTCTGAACGAGAGTTTCATTTGGGAATTCGTCCGCGGCCGCAATAAAATTTGCTTGTAGGTGGTAGGCCGTAGGAATTAGATCACCTGCGAATACAATTCTTTCGCTTCCCATGTTGACCATGACCATCTGGTGGCCTTTCGATGGGCCATCTGCGACTTTCAAGGTAACACCTGGGGCGATCTCAGTATCTCCATCTACTAACTCAATAAGACCTTTCTCTTGCAAAGGCAAAAAGTCTTCAGAGTGAAATGCGTCTTCGTATCTTTCATTGGGTGAGATAGCTTCGCTCCAACAATCTTTTTGCACCAGATGCCGTGCCCGAGGAAAAATAGGGACGGCTGCTCCAGTTCTATTTAGCTTCGTGCATCCTCCAGAATGGTCGAAATGAAGGTGAGTTAACACGACTATATCTATGTCTCGAGCATTTAAATCAAACTCTTTTAAGTTTCTTATTAGTTTGTTTCCGTTAATGTGATGAGATTCTTTGAGTTCATCTGTTCTTTTATTACCAACCCCTGTATCAACAAGGATGTTTGCCGTGGGTGTTTGGATAACCATACTATTCATTGCAAACCGAACTCTGTTACGTCTATCAGGTTTTATTTGCGTTTCCCATTCTGTTCTCGGTACCTGACCGAAAGCATAACCTCCGTCGACCATCAGGGTTCCGTCAGAAATTAAATTTACCTTATTGTCGTCATAGTTCATTCATAACCATCCTTTGAAAAACAAGGCGACTATCAGAGACTCTATAGGGATTAGTAAGTCATGTTTTAACTGCTTGGCAGCCATTCAAGTGAGCCTAATATAAAATATTAAAAGGTCTCAGTGCGAGCTCTATGGTGACTTATATTACTTAAATGAAATCCCACTAATGAGAAACTAGTGAATTATGTACCCAACAGTCAATTGGAATGAGCACCATTTTTTGGACATTATGCATGGTTGGTGGTGCTATTTCTGATAAATTAGTTATTTATCCGATCTGAAGCGATCTCAAACGCATTAATTGTTTTCTTTAAATCGTCTTCACTATGTTCAGTTGAAAAATAGAATTTTGTGGTCCCCTTGAAAATGCCATTTTCAAGCAAGACTGAATTGAATTTTGCCAAAGTGCTTGGGTTTCCAAGAATACTAGTTCTGTAGTCATAAACGTCGTGATCAGTAAAAAAAACGTCGAAGAGTATTGGCTCACCTACGACTTTTGCCGGGATATTAGCATCATCGAAAGTACTTTGTAGTGCTTTCATAGTTTCCATACCAGTTTTGAACATACTCTCGTAAATGCCAGGTGTTTTCAGTATAGATAAAACCTCTAGGCCTGCAGCACATGCCACTGGATTGCCACTTAGTGTTCCTATCTGTGGCATAAAGTTTTCTTTTTCTACAGAATCAGAACTGAAGTGATCCATTAAATAATCTTTACCAGCTACGGCTGTAAGAGGGAATCCTCCAGCAACTGCTTTTCCTAAGGTACATATATCAGGCTCTACGCCGTAATATTCTTGAGCTCCCCCGTAAGCGAAACGGAATCCAGTAACAACCTCGTCAAATATTAGTGGTATCTCGTAGTGTTTTGTTATCTCTCGTAGCCCTTCTAAAAACCCTTTTCGTGGAGGAATTAATCGTTGAAATGGTTCAATAATAACGCCACCTAACTCATCGTGATGCGTCTCAATTATGGCCGTTGTTATTTCTAGATTATTAAAGGGTGCTATTAACATTTCTTCTGCTATTGAAGCTGGTATCCCCGCGGAATCAGATTCTGCTTGAGGGTATTCCAGGGATTTGGTTGGAGACATACTCATTAGAGCGTAGTCATTCATACCATGGAATCCGCCCTCAAATTTTAGGATTTTATCTCTGCCCCGGAATGCTCTAGCTGTTCTCATTGCGTACAAGGTTGCTTCAGACCCTGTGCTGCAAAACCTCACTTTCTCCGCACATGGGACAGCGTCCACGATTTCTTCTGCAAGAGATATAGCTTTCTCATTTGTTGCAAAAAAAGTAGTGCCGCTATCAATCTGAGATAATACAGCTTCCGTGACCTTTGGATGCGCGTGTCCCACGATCATAGGTCCGGACCCAAGAAGATAATCCACGTATTCGTTACCACTTTCGTCCCAAATATGGCTTCCTTTGCCATGACTTATAATTGTTTCGTATGGGAGATTTCCGAGTGATCCCTGAGGCAAAACTAATTCGGCTCTTTTTAGCATTTGATTTTCGCGTTCAGTTTTGGTTTTTGACTTCATCAACATCCTCCGAATTAAAATAGTTTTTCATACAGATGTAGTTTTTTTGTCTGAATGATTGATATAAAAGTATTCTAACGATTTGACTCTATAGGTTCTATAGAACAAATGGCAACAATAAATTATGTATTGATACGCCGATATTACTACGATTGATTTACTGAAAATTATGTTTTTTTATTCAAACTTCATATGGAGGGATGTTACGAAATGAAAATAAGTCTTGTGGGTGACCAGATATCTGAAATTCAAACGGATTGTGTTGTTATGGGATTGTTTGAAAACGATCAGGACAACAATGAGTGTTTCAAACACTTAGATTTAAAATTTGATAAAACTTTTTCTGAATTGATCTGTGATGGAGAGATAACGGGAAAATCAGATTCACTTACGCTAGTTCATACATTGAATAAGATTATTCCCAAAAGGGTTTTGGTCTGTGGATTAGGAAGAAAAGATGTGATCACAAAGAACAAATTAAGAGACTTTTTATCAGCTGCTTTTAGAAAAGCTAGGGCCAGCAGTTCATCTAGCTGCTGTGTAGTTGTTAGTTCTTTCACGACGAACTCTATAAATTCAAATGAGATTATTTCCATAGCATCTGAATCGTTTAACTCAGGACTATATAAATACGAGGTATACAAGTCCTCAAAGAATGAATCTAATATCGATGAATTAACGCTTGTGTTAGAAAGCAACGATTTTTCAAAAAATCTAGAGACTCTGCAAAAAGAAGTTTCATATGGCGAAATTATTGGTCAATCGGTTAATCTCGCACGAGATCTTTCAAATGGACCTCCGAATTACATGACACCAACTCATCTTTCTGAGGTAGCAATCGATACATTGGCAGGTACAGTAGTTAATGTTGAGGTTATGGACAGCGGAAAGATGGAGGCTATGGGAATGGGAGCACTTCTCGGGGTTGCGCGGGGAAGCGCAGAACCTCCCAAGTTAATTGTCATGGATTATATTGGCGACAAAGATAACCTAGGTAATTCCATTGCTCTACTCGGAAAAGGGATAACTTTCGATAGCGGTGGACTGGATTTGAAGTCTCCTGCAGGTATGAGGACTATGAAAGGAGACATGGCGGGTGGCGCTGCAGTAATTGGAGCAATGAAATCAGTTGCTTTTCTTAAACCTAAAATAAATGTTTTAGGCATTGTTCCTGCGACAGAAAATATGCCCGGAGCTTCAGCTCAACGCCCCAGCGATGTTGTAACTGCAATGGACGGTACAACTATTGAAATAGACAATACCGACGCAGAAGGGAGATTGGTTCTAGCTGATGCGGTCTGTTATGCAAGGTCGAAAGGGGTAAATAGGATAGTTGATGTAGCGACCTTAACAGGGGCGGTTAGATCCGCACTAGGAGATCAATGTATAGGTGCATTTGGTAATGACCCACTTTTTACTGAAATGGTTATTGATGCCGGTGATAGGGTGGGGGAGAGGATCTGGGAGCTTCCCACATTTGAGGAATATAAGTCTCAATTCAATAGTGACATAGCTGATTTGAAAAATTCTGGAGGGTCTGGAGCTGGGGCAATCACGGGAGCTATGTTTATAGGAAGTTTTGTCGATGAAGCATCTTGGGTTCATTTGGACATTGCTGCAACGAGTATGACTAGTAGAACAAAGGGAGATCTTGTAAAGGGAGCAACTGGATCAGGTGTGAGGACTTTGATTGAATTGTGTGAAATACTTGCTGATGAAAATTAATATTTCTTGACTAGGTCATGTGAAACGAAGTTGTCACATGACCATTCTGTATGTTAGATTCTGAACCTAGTTATCATAATTCGCTACGCGACATTGAATTCATAAGGAAACTAAGTGGTACAACCCCATACACCCAAATGGACCTTCATTACTAATCATGGATTGGTGTTGAGTTACATATTTCACAATTCCACTAGTACAGCTAGGGAAATAGCCAATCACATTGGTGTTACAGAGAGAACTACTCATAAAATAATTTCCGATCTTGAGGGTGCAGGATACATAAAACGGCAAAAAATTGGACGACGTAATGTATACAACGTTGACCCACAACTTCCACTTAGGCATCACACGAAGACTGATATAATGGTTGAGGATTTATTAGAGTCTTTGACAGCCAATCCTGATTAACAGCACACGTTAATTTTCGATCTAAATTTTTAAAGACTGTTAACTCCGCCGTTGACCCTGTTTCGTTTCCAATGCTAGACTTTTTCACGTTGTGGTGAGCGTGGCCAAGTCGGTTAAGGCGCCAGGTTGTGGCCCTGGAGATCGAGGGTTCGAATCCCTTCGCTCACCCCATAGATCCCAATTACGGAATAATTTGGGCAAATTTGTGCCTGAAAGGTGAGTGGATTGTTAAAATTACCGGCGAACTATTCCATTGTTCGAGAAGGAAAACCCAATGGGGAAAATTGGATTTTTCGTATAACTACTTCTTCTGGGCGTGAAATCAGTGCAGTTGCTGTGACTCAACCAAATAAATCCAGAACTGGCCCTACTTGGTCATATGTTTTTGAAAACATTGGGTTAAATTCGGTTGATGTTGGTAGTCCCGGTTCATTTGAAAGCCTTAAGGATGGATATAAGGCTGCAGGGATAGATTTGGCAGATGTTACTAACGTTATAGTTACTCATGGTCATTCGGACCATGATGGCACAATACCAGAGTTTATAAAAGAATCTAACTCTAGGTTATTTGCTCATGAATCTTACGACTTATTGAAGGCATATAGATCCTGGGATATTCAGGATTTTTCCGCAACGATACTTAAAAGGGAGTTAAGTGCTTTAGGGAAAAAAATGATCGATAAGGATACGGTTAATCAAAGGTTAAAAAGTGATGGTGAATATTACCATTTGAAAAAGTCTACCAAGGTGAATTCTAACTTGTCCCATGGGGATAATATTGGCGATATGAAAGTTTTATCTACCCCTGGCCATTCACCTGATCAGATTTGCTTAGAGATAGACAACATTTTGTTTACTGGAGATCATGTGCTCCCAGAAATCACTCCTCATCCAACTTCAAAGATGGTGTTTAAAAATTCAGTAAATTTGGATATCAAAGCTTCTAGGTTAGATTTGGAAAGTCTTTATGGATTAGGTGTTTATTTGGAATCTTTGGGAGTTATCACTCGTTTCGAAAAGGAAACGGTTTTGCTACCAGCCCATCGTCTTTACAACCGCGGACATTTAAATGAAGTTGTTCCAAGTAGAGCTAAAGATATTATTGATCATCATTCTAGAAGATTGGCTCGACTTCTTAAATCGATAGGAAGCGGGGAATCTAGCCTTGAGGATATAACTGAAGGTATATTTAGCAGAGGTAAATTGCTTGGAGGAAATTTAATGGCTGCGGTGTCTGAGGTGGTCGCACATCTTGAATTTCTTGATGATACTGAAGATATAAAAGTCGGCGACGATGGGTCTATCTCACTTATATCTGGTGCACATCATAACTACCCTCAAACAATTGAGAGGATGCTTTCTTAGGACGTCCACTAATTACCTCATAATACCTGGAGTTTAGTCAGATATGATCTGTCAATTTAAGTGGAGCCAGTAAGTTTTCTGATAAATCTAAAAGGAGATATATGTCCACAGATCCAGTTGTAGCGATCACGGAACAAAATGCTGAGGGCCAAGTGGCTGAAATATATCAAGATATTCGCTTTACTCTTGGAGTGCCCGTAGTTAATTTAATTTGGCGACATTTGGCGACATTTCCTGGGGCCTTAGAGTGGAGCTGGGCATCTGTAAAGCCTTTATATGAGGAAAACATTATTCATGCTGAAGCTTCTGCGCTGCGTAGGAAAATTTCGGTGCCAGTGGACTTTGGATTATCCCCCTTACATTTGAAAGCTTCTGGGCTTGCAGAGGACGATGTATACTCTATAAAAATCGTTCTTGATAGCTACCATAAAAGTAATGCAATGAATCTCATTTCCCTTAGTTCTTTGCTTGCTAGATTAAATGGTAAATCTACAAACTCTGCTAATTACATTGATCTGTTGGATTCTGTCGAAAGTAAAGGTGTTAATGGGCATATGCCTGAGCTAATACCTTTAAATTCTATGCCTGAGTCTACTAGAAATTTAGTTATGGCTATAAATAAGATTGGTGGGCGGGAACAAATATTGCCGAGTATGTATCGTCACTTAGCCAATTGGCCACAATTTTTAGCTTTAATTAGCCTGCTTCTTTTACATTATGAAAAAAAAGGAATCTTGGAATCTCACATTGAATCTTCAATAAATGAGGCTTATATAAGGGGTGTTCAAATAACTGGAATGCTAGCCGTTCCTGATTTCTTTATTTCAGACGTTGTGGAGTCACAAACTAAAGATGCCCTAGAGAAATTTACGAAAGGTCCTCTTGGAAAAATGACAGCTATTGTGTCTATAATCATGAACTCTATATCTTTGGGTTCTTGTACTAAGTAGTAACATGTATTTTGTTGCTTTAATAGAGATACAAATACAAGGCTTAAAACGCTAATTTATCAGCAATTTATCAGTATTAACCATTTTCGGAAGATAAAAAGGGTAGGGGAAAAGGCCTGATTTGTGACTAGGAATGCCGATTATGCGCCTGTAGCTCAGTGGATAGAGCAGTGGTCTTCGAAGCCACGTGTCGGGGGTTCGAATCCCTCCAGGCGCGCCACGGTATCACATCGTTTTTTGTGGAAATAGATGATTGGTTCTATTGACAAAATACACCAAAGATAACATGACAGGTACTTCTACTAAGACTCCCACAACTGTGGCCAGAGCTGCTCCTGAGTTCAGCCCATAAAGAGATATAGCTACTGCCACGGCCAACTCAAAGAAATTTGAGGTTCCAATCAGACATGCAGGGGCCGCAATGTTGTGGCTAAGCTTTAGTGAACGCGCGGCCGTATATGCGATGGCAAATATACCGTAGGTTTGAAGGATGAGTGGGATTGCGATAAGAGCTATAACTTGCGGTTTGTCTATTATAACTTCCGCCTGAAAACCAAATAAAAGAACTACAGTAATTAACAAACCCAATATTGACATTGGTTTGATGTTCGCCAAAAAGCTCTGTAGAGCCATATTCTCAGCGTTAGAGGTAATTTGTAATCTTGTTATGACTCCAGCTATCAAAGGTAAAACAACATATAAAATTACTGACAGTATCAAGGTCTCCCAGGGGATATTTATATCTGCTATGCCAAGTAAGATACCCGTAATCGGAGCAAAGGCAAAAATCATTATTACGTCGTTTACTGAGACTTGTACTAATGTGTAGTTGGGGTCTCCTTTAGTAAGCTGACTCCATACAAACACCATGGCAGTACAAGGTGCGACACCTAGAAGTATCATGCCTGCAATATATTCTGTACCAGTAACAGGATCAACGAGGTCCACAAATAATATTTTGAAAAACAGCCAGCCAAGGCCTGCCATTGTAAATGGTTTTATTAACCAATTTACAACCAACGTTAAAATCAGGCCTTTTGGTCGTTCGCCTAGATTTTTAATAGATGAAAAATCAACTTGGACCATCATTGGGTAAACCATCACCCAAATACACAACGCTATGACAATATTAACGCTTGCGAATTCTATATCGGAAACCTGGCTAAACAACTCAGGGAAGAGATTGCCTAGAATAACGCCTGTGATTATGCTTACCCCAACCCACACGGATAAATAGCGTTCGAAAATTCCCATTATAGTAAACCTGTCTCACATTTAGAATTTTTTAATTTGCAAATTATTTGGGTCTGATCTCATCTCTAACAAATAAGCCACTTTGAGGACATAAGTATAAATTGAATTTCAGCTTAAAAGTTATAACGACTGAGGCTAAAAGTATCAATCAATTATTTCTACTGAAATAAACTTCCATTTGGTTTATTCAGCAGAAAACTTATATTTATTGAGGTAGTATGTGCGAGAAGGTACAGGATGCGTTATTGATTGATATGGAGGAATAGAAGGATGAGAGCAGTTGTATATAAAAAACCTTTCGAGGTCGCTGTTGAAAACGTTGAAGATCCAAAAATGGACCATGCGAATGACGTTATTGTAAGAGTGACCTCTACTTGCATATGCGGTTCGGATCTACATATGTATGAAGGAAGAACGGCCGCAGAGCCAGGAATAATTTTTGGTCACGAGAATATGGGAGTTATCGAGGAAGTTGGGCCGGCTGTTAAAAATCTCTCAGTTGGTGACAGGGTTGTGATGCCTTTTAATGTTGCCTGTGGGTTCTGTAACAATTGTCAAAGGGGATTTACTGGATTTTGCACTACTGTTAATCCAGGGTTTGCCGGTGGGGCTTATGGGTATGTATCGATGGGCCCATGGCCTGGTGGTCAGGCAGAATATTTAAAAGTGCCATTCGCAGATTTTAATTGTCTAACCTTACCGAGAGGGAAAGAATTCGAATCTGATTTCGCATTGTTGGCTGATATATTCCCTACTGGATATCATGGTGCTGAACTCGCTGACGTCAAACCGGGAGAAAGTGTGGCTGTTTTTGGTGCTGGGCCAGTTGGTTTAATGGCCGCATATAGTTCTCTTATAAGAGGTGCGGCTGAAGTTTATGTAATTGACCATGTAAAAGAACGATTGGAAAAAGCTGAAAGTATTGGTGGAATACCCATCAACTTCGATGACGGAAATCCTGTAAACCAAATACAGGATTTCCGGAATGATATTGGTGTAGATAAGGGAATAGACGCGGTCGGCTATCAGGCCGCAGCGGAAGGCTCTTCGGCCGCAGGGGGAGAACAGGAAGAAATTCCTAATATTGTTTTGAACCAAATGATTGACGTGGTCAAACCGACGGGAGCCATGGGAATTCCGGGCTTGTATGTACCCTCAGATCCTGGGGGTGTTAATGAGTCGGCGAAATCAGGTTCTCTTCTTTTAAGTTTCGGAAAATTGTTTGAAAAAGGATTAAGACTTGGTACAGGGCAATGCAACGTTAAAAAATATAACGCTTATCTTCGCGATCTCATAATTTCGGAGCGAGCGGCACCTAGCTTTGTGGTTTCTCATGTTATTTCTTTAGAGCAGGCTCCAGAAGCATATACAAAATTCGATCAAAGAGTGGATGGATACACCAAGGTGATTTTGCAACCATAATTTGATTTTCAGGCCTCGATTGTTGTTAGACATTAATTTTTTAGGGAATGGATTTTGTGAAGGAGTTATTATGCGAGTAGGAAATGGTAAGCATAACTATGATTGGGTCGAAAAATGGGGTCAGATGCCAGATACAGATAGTACAAGGGAAGCTTGGTCCCATCATGGCATAGTAGTTTGCGAGAACGGGAATGTCGTCTCATTCCACCAAGGTGATAGGAAACTGGTAGTTTTTAACCCATCGGGCGAGCTTATTTCTTCCACGGTTCTTGATGTTGAAAATGCCCACGGTATGACACTTACAAATGAGGGTTCTAATGAATTTATTTGGATAGCGGATAATATTTCCGGAAAGGTACTTAAGGTAACCCTAGACGGGAAAGTCGTATTGTCGCTTTCTAAACCAGAAATAGATACATATGGAAATGGAGGCAAGTATGCACCGACAGACGTTGCGATATTCGAAGAAAATAATGGGGGTAACGGTGAGATAGTTGTGGCCGATGGATATGGTAGTAGTCTAGTAAATTTTTACACTAGGCATGGGGAGTTCCAGCACAGTATAGATGGTTCATCTGGAGAGGGAGGTTCTTTTTCTACACCTCATGGCATATCGATTGATAATCGAAAATCTGTTCCTGAGCTTTACATTGCTGACCGTAGCAACGGACAGATACAAGTCTACAACCTGAAAGGAGAGTTTTTGAGATGTTTTGGTAGAGGACCGGGAGCTGACTGGCTACATAGTCCCAGTGGTTTTGCCTCATTTGGAAAATATCTCGTTGTTGCTGAATTAAGAGGCTCTAGACTTACATTGTTGGATTTGGATGACGAACCAGTTGCGTATTTGGGGGAAAACACAGGAGCATTTAAATTTAACGAAGGGTGGCCAAATGTTCCGCACGAAACTCTGGTACCCGGGAAATTCAATAGCCCTCATGGTGTGGCAGCGGATACTGACGGAAATATATTTGTTGCGGAATGGCTTATTGGAGGACGTATCAACAAATTGACAAGATCAACTTAGCTAATTGTCTAGTTACGTTGACTTCAAAAGTTTATGTGTTTCAAAAGCGTCAGACAAAAGCTGCTCCGGTAAAGGCCCGTTAAACAATATGTGTCCCATTTTTCTACCGGGTCGGACATCCGTTTTTCCATATGAATAGATTCGGGCATGGGCATTTTTTAAAATAAGATTCGTTTTATATGGATCCATTAAACTGGTGTATTCATCTCCCAGAACATTTAGTAGAACAGATGGCGTTATTTGTTGAGGAGTCACGAGTGGTAGACCTACCAATGCTCTTATTTGAAGGTCATATTGGGAAATAGTAAAAGAATCTATTGTGTGATGGCCCGAATTGTGTGGCCGTGGAGCGATTTCGTTTACTATGAGATCTTCATTTTCTAAAAGGAACATCTCTATACAAAAAACCCCTGGTTCCCCAATATTTTTTATAATTTCTCTGCCTAGATCTTCAGCTCGATCTGCAACAGCCCTAGAAATCCTTGCTGGTGAAATGCTTATTCTTAAAATGCCATTTTCATGGATATTTTCAGTCGGGGGGAAAGTCACAAAATTGTTTCTGCCATCATGACCCACGACTATGGACAACTCGATTTTATATGGCACGACTTGCTCAACGACCCATGGGCCATCTCCCGTCATAGCCTTTTTCACGACGTCTATATTTTCAAGACTAGATATCCTCCATTGCCCATGCCCGTCGTATCCTAAAGTGGCTGTTTTTACTATCCAAGGTAGTTCTAAGTCTATGTCACTTAGTTCTGCACGGTTATAAATAACCGCATAATTGGTAACTGGAATGTGATTCTTCGTAAGAAAATGTTTTTCTTTGGTTCGATCCTGAGCAAGACCTAAACTTTTGCTTCCAGGTCTTACTGGAATTAGCTTTTCGAGGTTGTCTGTTAAGCTGACCGGAACATTTTCCCACTCCAAGGAAGCACAGTCTGATACTTCTGCAAATTCTTCTAGCGTGCCCAAGTCGTCAAAAGGTGTATCGTATGCTACATCCGCATATCTTTTAGCCGGGGCATTTGGTGATGGATCCCAGACTGATACCTTGTATCCGGATCGTAAAGCAGCCTCTGCGAAAAACCCACCAATTTGTCCTCCCCCAAGCATTCCTAGCCTGCTACCTAAAGGTATTACGGGATATTGATTTTTTATTGTCAAACTGCACCCCGTGATTCTGGATTAAGTAATACTGTTTCCGTTAAGTTGTTTCTCCATGCCTTTAATTTTTTTTTCAATTCAGCATCTTTGATAGCGAGCATTTCAGCCGCCAAAAGCGCAGCATTTTCTGCTCCACCTATAGCAACTGTAGCTACAGGTACACCTCTAGGCATTTGTACTATAGAAAGAAGTGAATCCATACCTTTGAGGTGTTCTAAAGGAACTGGAACTCCAATTATTGGAATAATGGTTTTAGCGGCAAGCATACCAGGTAAGTGTGCGGCCCCGCCGGCCCCGGCAATGATCACCTTTATTCCACGGGTTTCTGCGGTTTCTGCATATTCAAACAACCAGTCGGGAGTCCTGTGTGCAGAAACAACTCTAAGTTCATTACTTACGTCGAGTTGGTTCAATATGTCCACAGATTTTCTTAGTGTGGGGAAATCAGAAGTGCTTCCTCCAACTATACCTACTAACGGGTTGATTTCATCTGTAGTATTTTCAGGCATAACAACCTCCTTACGGCGTAAATTCCAAAATATAATAATCACACGAAAACAGTTTAGATTTCATAGTTAGTCGAATCAATAAATATTGAGTCACGTCGGTCTTTTATCAAGGTTTTTTGACATAAGGAAGTCTTTGTAACTTTCTTCATGGTTTCCTAGCATCTGATTTATTATGCTTCTGTGTCGGTAGGCTGACCAGTAACTGGGGTCGAGATCAATAGCTTTTGACAGGTCTTCATAGGCGTATTTCAGTTGGCCCAGATCAGAATATGCAAGTCCCCGGTTGTGATAGGCGTCCTTATATTCAGGCTCTAGTTCAATAGCTTTACTAAAATCTGCAAGTGAGTCTTCATAAATACCCAAGCAAAGTTTTGCAACTCCAATATTGTTCCAAGTCATGTAGTGACTTGAGTCTATTTTGACGGCCATTTCGTATAAATCCAATGCTTCACGATGTTTGCCGCTATTAGCTAATAAATTTGCCTTATCAAAAATTTGTTTCCATTCTTGAGTTACATTTTTGTTTTTCATGAGTGCACGAAAGTAGACATTATGAAGAGGTCCATATTAATTTTCAGAATTCATTCTAACTGTCATGCTTGCCCTATTGTAAGATTGTTAGTGATGAAAAATAACAGTGTAAATAATCAACCTAGGCAATTTGAAACAATAGCTGGTGTTTCTGACCAGTCTAGCCAGTATGTTCAAATGAAGAATTTGATTGTCTCTAGGATACATAACCTTTTGAGCGATAATGGTTTTGATCTGGTTGATTATCCTGTGTTGGAACCAACAGAATTGTATGTTAGGAAATCCGGAGGCGGAATAAGTGATCGCCTTTATTCGTTTACTGACCCCGGAGGAAATGAGGTAAGCCTCAGACCTGAATTCACATCATCTGTGATCAGATCATATTTAAACGAATTTGGGAAACTAGATAAGATAATCAAGAGACAATATTACGGACCTGTCTTCCGTTATTCTGATCTGTCTCCTGGAACTAGTCTCCGTCAATTCACTCAGCAAGGATGTGAGATTATCGGTCCTGGTCAAGGTGATACTGATGCAGAAATATTGAGGCTCGCAATAGATTCAATTGCTTCCACTGGGACTCAATCTTTGTTGGTACGAATCGGTAACGTAGGAGCAATTCGGGAATTGCTATATTCACACGGCCTGAGTGAAGCAATTTGCCTTTTTGTGATCTCCAATGTGCATAATGTTTTGAAAGGTGATGCTAGTCCCGAATCAATTAGTTTACGCGCAACTGAGCTTGGGCTCATACACCTAGATCCTTCAAACCCTGTGGACTGCAATGAAGGTTCATCTCGTGGTGACTTAATAAACTTGGTCGAATCCCTAATGGCTAAGAATTTATCGGACCATATTGGGAGGAGAACTACAGATGAAATAGTCGATAGATTACTGGAGAAAAGGGAAAATAGGACAAGTGTTGAAACTTTCGATAACGCTTTGAACGATTTGATAGGGTTTCTTAAGAATATGACAGGAATATACGACAATTTAATATCCCGAGATAATGTGTCTCTGTTTGAAAAGAAACAGCGAGTATATTTGGATAAACTAATAAGTTCAGTAAATTCTAATATAGGTCGGGACGTTGAAATTAAGTACGAGTTGAATTTCGCACCCGAGAGAGGTCTTCTATATTACACGGGAGTATTGTTTGATATTTCTACGGAAATTAACAACACCCAAATAGTTTTAGGCGGTGGTGGCCGTTACGATGGTCTTGTTAAGTCTCTTGGTGGAGCTCACGATGTAGATGCCGTTGGGTTTGCTATCAATGTTGATGCGGTTTTGGCTAATAGTTAGTTATAAAACGATTAAAAGGATAATTGATGACTGAACTTAGGAAGGCTCTGAAGTTGCTTATTGCAAGCGATGGGGCCTTATACGAACCCACGCTAAGATTTTTGGATGCTTGCGATCTCACAGTAAACCGTGAAAATCCCAGACGATATACGGCCACTATTCCATCTTTGAAAGGGGTATCAGTTCTATTTCAACGAAGTGCTGATATAACGTCTAAAATTGAGGATGGTAGTGCTGATTTGGGTATAATAGGGGAAGATAGGTATCTGGAACTGAGAAAGGAAGACGGACCTACTGCCATAGTTAGGGACAACCTCGGATTTGGAGCGTGCTCCTTGTCACTCGGGGTTCCTAACTATTGGATAGATGTCGATTCCGTTGCTGACTTGGCTGATTTGGCGACTGATTTCCATGCAAAGGGGTTTACTTTCAAGGTGGCTACAAAGTCACCACGTCTTTTACAAAGATTTTTGATTTCTAACGGAATTAGCAATTTTTCTCTGGTTCAATCTAGTGGCACCTTAGAGATAGCTCCTGCAATGGGCTTTGCGGACATAATAGCTGACATCACTTCATCGGGTACAACTATGAGAGAAAATCATTTGAAGATGATAGAAGGGGGGACCATAATTAGCTCGGAGGCCTGCTTAATAATAAATACACATACACTCAACGACAATTCCAAAAAGGGCATGCTTGCTAGCCGGTTTGTCGAGATTGTTAATGATCATATGTCTTTATCTAGTGTTTGAAGCTTTAACTGAAGTCATATAGGGATTTAGGTTGCCAAATTTACCGACACACATTCATTTTGCGATTGAGGCAGGAAGTTATATTGAGTCCGATTCTATAGAGTCTAACTTTCCTGCGTATTTAGTTGGGTCGACTACTCCAGATATGAGGGCTATAACAAAAAAAGACCGATCAGTTTATCATTTTGTAAATTTGGATTTCAAAGGGATCGGTGAAGGATTGACTAATCTTGTGACTAGTCATCCTAAATGGTTTGACTTGGCTAATGTTGACAATGAGACACGGGCTTTCATGGCGGGATACGCCTCTCATTTAATTTTAGATGAAACGTGGGTTACGTTGATGTTTAGGCCATATTTCCAGGATTCCAAACTATTTCCGGATCCCGCTAAAGCTCTTGTTATGGATAGGGCAATGCAATTAGGCCTCGATAAGTTGAATTGGATGTCTATGAAGCCATATTTATCAGATATGCAGGATTACCGTTTGGGAGTTGATGTCGATTTTCTGGAATCTGAACCCGTTGAAGATTGGAAAAATTGGATTTTCAGATTATTAGGGGCAGATTTCACGTGGGAGAGATTACTATTTATGGCTACCAGGATATCGAGGGGTGACGAAACTCACCCTGCAATAAGATATGCAAATGAATTTATTGCAAACCCGGAAGAAATGTTTGATGACCTAATAGATACTCTCCCTGAAGGGGTATTGAATGAATTTGAGAATGCCGCTGTTTCAAATATAGAAAAACATGTCAATAGGTTCATTGGATGAAAATAACTTCGGATATTAGCGAGGCGTTTGAATTTTTAAATTCTAGAAGACATATTGATTTTGAAGACACGCCTGATTGGATACTTGATTCCTCTGAACGTGTATTTGGCAAAAAAATGCACTTGTATGAATATGTGGACAAGATTGTCAGGGAAGTTCGCGATAAGGGTGATAAAGCATTAATAGAAATAACTAAGAATATTGAGGGTGTAAGTCTAAGAAATTTTGTGGTATCAGCGCCTGAAATTGAGGAAGCTTATAAAAGGATTGATTCTAAACTAAGAGAATCGTTAGAGTTTTCGGCTTCAAGAATTACGGATTTTCATAACATTTGTATGAAAGACGGATGGTTTGATGAAGCTAAAGGATATGGTCAAAGAATCGTTCCAATGGGTTCTTCAGCCTCTTATATTCCGGGAGGTACCGCGAAGTATCCATCTACAGTGTTGATGACATCCATACCTGCGAGAATTGCAGGAGTTGACAACGTGTCTATTACTTGTCCTGCAGGCGCAAATGGTAAATTGCCGGACTCAGTATTAGCATCGGCTTATATAGCAGGTGTAGACACCGTTTATAGCATGGGAGGTGCCCAGGCCATTTCAGCCCTTGCTTACGGAACCGAAACAATAAAAAAAGTAGATTTAATATGTGGGCCAGGTAATATATTTGTTACCTTGGCGAAAAAAATAGTATTTGGAGATGTGGGTATCGATGGTTTGTACGGACCTACAGAAACCGTGGTCATTGCGGACGATACTGCCAATTCAGCTTTGTGCGCTGCTGACCTATTGGCGCAGGCTGAACACGATGCCTTAGCAAAGCCTGTTCTTATTACTGATTCGATGACTTTGGCCGATGATGTATTAGAACAGATAACTCTCAGACTCGAAGTTATGGAAAGGGCTTCAATAGCTAGGCGATCTGTGGAAGATCACGGACTAATTGTGGTTGTGGAGAATATAGCTCAAGGGATTGAATTATCTAATGAATTCTCACCAGAACATCTGAGTATCGTTACTGATAAGCCAGAAAATTTATTGACAGCAGTAAGAAATGCTGGAATGGTTTTTATGGGCGAATTCTCCCATGAGGTGTTGGGAGATTACGGTGCTGGCCCGAGCCATGTTATGCCGACTGCTGGGACAGCTAGATTTAATTCTGGTCTTGGTGTTCATACTTTTCAGAAGTATATGCCTGTTATCAGATTGAGCAGGGAGGCGGCCATGGATGTCACAATGGCGGCTTCAGAGATCGCTAGGGAAGAAGGCTTGTTCGGTCACGCAGCAGCGGCCGAAATAAGAAAAGAAATGGGTTAAAATCATTAGAAATTAAGTGGTGAGGAACACGTTGAGAAGATTAGATGACATGGTACGTTCCCATTTGTTGAAAGTTGATACCTATAGCTCTATGGACGCTCCTGAAATTCTTGCTCAAAAGGCAGGAATATCTCCCAATAAAATTATTAAACTTAACGGTAACGAAAATCCTTTTGGACCATCTCCCAAGGCGGTCAAGGCAGTCGCCAATGTTGATCTTCATATATATCCAGACCCACATCAGGAAAAGATGCGAGAGGCCCTTTCCGGATATACAGGCTTGGGTCCTGAAAAAATTGTAGTTGGATCGGGCGCGGATGAATTGATTGACCTGTTGTTTCGTTTATTCATCTCACCTGGTGAAATTATATTAGATTTCGATCCGACTTTTGGTATGTATAGTTTCTGTGCTGGGGTTTCCGGGGCTAAGGTTGAATATATTGACCGGGATGAGAATTTTGACATAGACGTCGAAGCTGCGTTATCTAGGGTATCTGACAATACAAAGATGATATTTGTCACGTCTCCAAATAATCCTACTGGAAATCCAGTACGTGAAGACCAAGTTTTGGAATTGCTGAAAAGTGGGTTAATAGTTGTTGTGGATGAGGCTTATTTTGAGTTTTCAGGTTCTACGATGCAGAACTTAGTTGGAGATTATAAGAACCTTATTATTCTGCGAACGATGAGTAAATGGGCCGGTCTAGCAGGTCTGAGAGTTGGGTATGGACTGATGCATGAAGAGGTTGCCAATTATTTAATGGATATCAAGCCCCCATACAACGTCAATATAGCTGGAGAAGCGGCACTTGTGGCTTCTATAGAAGATTCAGAATATCTATTGTCTAATGTTAGGAAAATAGTACTAGAAAGAAATAGGATGTATCGCCTACTTGACGATATAGACGGTGTGAAACCGTGGCCTTCAGAAGGTAACTATATATTATGCCAATTCAATGAAAATAGGGCGGGTAAAGTATATGAGGCATTGGCTGCAAGAGGTATATTCGTAAGGAACTTTCCATCGAAGAAATTGAGAGATTTTTTTCGCATAGCGGTTGGTATGCCTGATGAGACAAGCCTATTAGTAAAGAGCGTTGAAGAAATAATGAGAGAAATAGAAAATGAGTAAAGTTAATTCACGTTCTGCGTCTAAAGCACGCATTACTAACGAAACTAAAATATCAGTGTCCATTTGCCTGGATGGCTCAGGGGTCTACGAGGTAGATACGGGAAATGGAATGTTTGATCATCTCTTAGCCCAAATAGCTAGGCATGGATTAATTGATTTGGAGGTGGATGCAGAAGGTGATTCCGAGGTTGGATGGCATCATATTGTTGAAGATACTGCCATAGTTCTAGGTAAGGCTTTTAGGGAGGCTGTTGGTGACGGAGCAGGAATTGTTCGGATGGGACATACCTATACTCCTCTGGATGAAGCCTTAGTTCTCACAGTTGTTGACTACAGTGGACGTGGCTATGCAGTTATAGATGCTCCTTTGACAGAAAGCGATTTGGGTGGTCTTCCGTCTGATCTAATACGACACTTTATGGAGACTTTTGCTAGGGAAGGGGGCATTAATTTACACGTCAAGGTATTGGCTGGAATGAATAATCATCATATTGCTGAAGCATGTTTTAAAAGTTTAGCTAGATCCTTGAAGTCAGCGTTATCCTACGATCCGAGGCGAGGGGATAGAGTAGCTAGTACCAAGGGAACAATCAGTTAGCGGCTATCATATTTCCGATATTTGGAATCTATAGTCCTCTATTACGGGATTTGAAAGTAACTTACTGCACATTTCATCGAGGGAGTTTTTGGCTTCTTCCTCGGATTCAGCGTCGAAGGTAACCTCGAAGTATTTTCCAGCTCTCACATTTTGTATACCACTAAATCCTAGCCGCTTTAGTCCTGACGATATAGTCAGACCTTGAGGGTCACTCACTGTAGGCTTGAGGCTTACAAATATTTCTGCGTGTATTTTCATCTATCTCGCTTGGGCTTCAGGTGCATTTGGAGAGTTATGATGGGCGTCGATAAATTCTATTATTCTGCCTTGATCGAATGCGTCGAAATTATCAATAAAAGTCCAGGCTGTTAGCGCGATCCTGTTTTCCGTTTCGGGATGTGGTGACAGAAGTAGTTCCATTCCCTCTGACCTGCCTCGCTCAACAATTCCAACCAAACTTTCGACAAGTTGATCGCAACCGTTTGGACAGTTGTATGTTATTGATATTCCGCCATGTTCCAAGTTGTGTATCTTTTTCTCATCAGGTATGAAGTCTTTATGTACTCCCCAACTGACTGGAGCTAAAGGTTGTGCGTAGTGCCAGCCAGATGTTGCAGGTATAGAGTTGTATGCAGGGTGCTCTTCTCCCTCACTTATGTGATATTGGCCTTGATCCTCTAGTTTTTTACCAGGTCCGTCTGGCGCACCTGAGATGGGATTTTCTAACCCCCCAAGCATAGGAAGTATCAAGCCCATTATGAGTAGTACTGCTACACCAGCAACTCCTGCTCCTATGGCATATCTCGTGAATTTACTTCTGTTCTGCTGTCTAGCTCTTCTAGCTGCGCGGGCTTGGGTTGGTGTTAGTCTGTTTTTGCTTGATGACATGTTTACGTCGTACCTATTTGAGTTTACAGCCTGTTATTTTACTGAATGCTTCTTCGTATCTCATCTGTGTTTTTTTAACTATTTCAGCAGGCAATGCAGGAGCGGGTGGTTCCCTGTCCCAGTCCTGTGAATTTAGCCAATCTCTGACAAATTGTTTGTCGAAATTAGGTTGGCTATTCCCAGGGATATACAAACTTGCATCCCAAAACCTACTAGAATCTGGAGTCAAAAGTTCGTCTATTAATGTGACCTGCCCATCGATTATACCGAACTCAAGTTTTGTGTCGGCGATTATTATTCCCTTTTCAAGACAATATCGATGAGCATAATTATATATCTTCAGGGTTATTTCTTTTAGTTGTTGTGTGAGATCGTTACCCACAATATTCGACATTTCAGATATGGAAATATTTTCATCGTGGCCTTCTTCAGCTTTGGTAGCTGGTGTAAAAATGGGTTCAGGAAACTTGTCACCCTCCACCAGATTTTTAGGCATCATAACGTTTGCAATTGTTCCAGTTTGTTGATATTCCTGAAAGGCACTACCTGTGATATAGCCTCTCGCTACGCATTCAACGTCTATTCTGTCTGCTTTTTTTACATACATGGACCTCCTCTGTATTCCAGAAGGAAGTGGGGGATATTCATCACCTTGATGATTTAAAAGATGATTAGGAACGATATTTTCCGTTTTTCCGAACCAAAAATGTGCCATCTGATTTAGGACAGCACCTTTTCCGGGTATTGGGGTAGGAATTACGACGTCATATGCGGAAACCCTGTCAGTTGAAACCATTAGAAGTACATCGTCTCCCATGTCATGAGTGTCTCTAACTTTTCCTCTGTAGACTAGGTTTTCGAGGTTGGATTCTGTCAGAATATCACGGTATTCATTCATAGACCGGCCTTTAAGAAGATTTCGTTGACGTATTTTGTGTAATGCTTATAGTCAAATAAGTCTTCCATTTCAGAAGGTGAAATCAGACTGGTGACTCTATTATCTAGAGAAATCAGTTCTCTGAAATCTTTACCCTCATCCCATGTTTTCATTGAATTTTCCTGGATTATTTTATAAGCTGTTTCTCTACTGATTCCCTTTTCCACGAGGAGTAGCATTGTTCTTTGTGAGAAAAGTAAACCATTGGTTAATTCCATGTTATTTAACATGCGATCTTTGTGTACAACCAATCCATCTATGACTCCAGTTAGTAATCCCAACATGTAGTCCAAAGCAAGACATGCGTCAGGAAGTATTATTCTTTCTGCTGAAGAGTGGCTTATGTCTCTTTCACCCCAGAGTGCCACGTTTTCAATGGCTGTGGTGGAATGACCACGAATTAATCTCGCTAATCCACATATTCTTTCGGTTAGTTCCGGGTTACGTTTATGTGGCATTGAGGAAGAGCCTGTTTGACCTTCCGTAAATGGTTCTTCCACTTCCCGTATTTCAGTTCTCTGTAGTCCTCGAATCTCAGTTGCTATTTTTTCTAAAGTAGCACTTATGAGAGCTAGAGTCGTTATGAAATGTGCGTGTCGATCTCTTTGTATTACTTGATTTGACACAGGTGCTGGGGTTAACCCTAATTGCGTGCAAACAAATGACTCTATATCAGGAGGTGCCGTAGCATGGGTACCGACTGGACCCGATATTTTTCCAACAGATATTGAAGTTTTCGCATCAGAGAGTCTCTTTTTGGCTCTTTTGGTCTCGTCATACCAAAGAGCGACTTTAAGACCAAAAGTCGTTGGTTCTGCATGAACACCATGTGTCCTGCCCATCATAAGAGTGTTTTTGTGCTTTTTGGCCAGATTTCCCAAGGATTGTTCTAGTTTTGAAATTTCTACATCCAATAGGGTTGCAGCTTCAACGAGTTGAACACTTGTGGCAGTGTCCCATACGTCGCTTGTGGTTAAACCCTGATGTAACCATCTTCCTTCACTACCAAGTCCTATGGTGGTCGATTGTAAAAACGCCGTCATATCGTGTTTGGTTTTCTTAAGTATTTCAGTAAACACTTTGAAATCGTATTTAGCATGGCGGAGTTTTTTCATGTCTTCCTCCGGTATCAGGCCTTTATTGGTCCATGCCTCACATACGGAAATTTCTATCCTTAGCCATATGTCGTATTTATTTTTGTCAGACCAAACTGAAGACATTGCTGGTCTAGAATATCTTTCAATCATGTGATTAACCCTTATTCAAGATTTATATGACTCTATTTTTTCTTTGGATGCTATATCTCTCCTATAGTAAGAATTGGAAAAACTTATAAGGTCAATATTGGAGTAAACTTTCTCTTTCGCTATCTCTATTGTTTGGCCTTTTGCGGCAACTGCAAGCACTCTACCGCCATTGGTTTCAATGCAATTTGTCTCTTGAGATATCTTTGTGCCAGCATGAAACACGTTGACGTCACTATCTACTGTTTCAAGGCCTAATATGGGCACCCCGGTTTCGTAGGATGATGGATATCCTCCTGAGGTTAGTACAACAGAAACGCAACTTTCATCCGCCCATTTGAATAATACGTCGTCTAGTGTACCTTCTGTACATGCCTTGCATGCTTCAAGTATGTCGGTGATCATGAGGGGTAATATTGCTTGCGTCTCCGGGTCACCAAGTCTGCAATTAAACTCCAATACTTTTGGACCTTCCTGCGTTATCATTAAGCCTGCAAAGAGTACTCCAACATATTTAGTACCTCTATTTCTCATACCGAATATGGCTGGATTCATTATTGTTTGTTCAATTTCTTTTATCAGGGTTGCGTTCCATAGAGGCGATGGAGAAAACGCCCCCATTCCACCGGTATTTGGACCAGTGTCTCCTTCGCCTATACGCTTATGGTCACAGGCAGCGATTAAGGGTGATATTGTCTCCCCATCAGTAAACGCAAAAACACTAATCTCAGGTCCTATCATGAATTCTTCTATAAGTACTTTATTTCCTGATTCACCAAATTTATGGTCAACGAAAAGGTCAGACAAAGATTTCTCTACATCGTTCATGTTTTGGCATATATACACACCTTTTCCTGCCGCTAGCCCATCCGCTTTTATAACTACCGGAAGTCCGAGTTTTTGTATTTCTTTCCGAGCCTCATTTATCGTTTCCACAGATGAAAACATAGCTGTGGGAATGCCGAAGTCATTCATAAGTTCTTTGGCAAATGTTTTGCTTGACTCTAATTGAGCTGCCTTAGCAGTGGGACCAAAAACTTTTAATCCTTCAATGGAAAATCTGTCGACCAGTCCGTTTGCTAATGGCTCTTCTGGGCCGACGATCGTTAAATCAATAAAGTTCTCTTTTGCAAATTTTGCCAAGCTATTAATGTCAGCATATGGAATGTCTACGTTTGTACCTAGATGTCTTGTTCCAGCATTACCCGGCGCAATAAAAAGGTTTTCTAAAAGGTGACTTTGAGTAATTTTCCATGCCAAAGCATGTTCTCTACCTCCACTACCAACAAGTAATACATTCAAATTAAAAATCACCTTCCTGCTCAATAAACATAACAGGGTTGTTTAATTTATAGTCAATCAGACGCATCCATGGTTTCTTTTGTATTTAGCTCCAATCAATTACGATAACCTAGTTAATTTTATATCAATTTTATTCCCGATATTTATAAAAATCTTAAGCCAATGAGTGACTTTTCATATCATAAAACTTCAGAGCATTTTGAGACATGACTTTCTTTGATTCCCTTTCTCCAAGTGCCTCAACGATTGTTAATAAATCTTGGTCCGTATAAATCCTAGGAGCACGTGTTGAAGGTAAATCCGTTCCAAACATTAATGTGTCGGGACTTATTTCATGGATTCTTTTAAGGGTTTCTGGAATGTCCATATCTACCCGGCCGAAGCCTGTCGCTTTAATTGCCAAACCTTCTCTTATTAATGGTAGAAGTATTTCTAGGTTGGAGTTTGATATTGCTAAATGATCAATGCATACTTTGGGTAATAAAGGAATTTGTTCCTTTAACTCATTAAGTGATTTAGGGCCGAGATATAATTCCACATGCCACCCTGCAAGATCATATATCCTTGTGGCCATGGTAATTAAATCATTTACATCAGCCGATCCACCTCTGTTTAAGTTGAATCTTATTGCCCTTACGCCGATTTCACTTAATTTGAGAATTTCATCATCAGTGGATGTGACAGGCAGTTGTGTAACTCCCACAAATCTGGATCCTAATTTTTGCAATGCGTTAACTAGATAAGTTTGGTCAAATCCTTGAAATGATCCTGATACAACAACTCCACCTTGTATGTCGTAATCACTGACACGACTGAGGTAGTTAAGGACCGTATATTCATCAGGTATATAACCATCGTTTTCAAAGAGAGGATATCCTCTCTCTATTATGTGTAAATGACAGTCGAAAACAGGTATGTTATGGAGATCTATCATTCCCACTCGATGGTTCCAGGGGGCTTGCTTGTTATATCAAATACTACTCTGTTCACATCTGATACTTCGTTAGAGATCCTACTCGATATCTTTGCGAGGACATCGTATGGTAATCTGGCCCAATCCGCAGTCATGGCATCATCACTCTTCACTGCGCGTATAGCTATAACATGACCGTAGGTCCTAAAATCTCCTGTTACACCCACAGACCTTGATCCTGTTAGGACAGCAAATGTTTGCCATAATTCCCTGTATAGATCATTAGCCTTGATTTCGTCCATAACTATCCAGTCGGCCTCTCTCAGGACGTCCAACTTTTCTCGGGTAACTTCTCCCATAATTCGGATTGCGAGACCTGGTCCAGGGAATGGCTGTCGATATACCATTTCTTCCGGTAACCCTAGTTCGATACCTACTTCCCTAACTTCGTCTTTGAATAAATAACGCAAAGGTTCTACTAGTTCCATCTTCATATGCTCGGGAAGACCACCTACATTATGGTGTGTTTTTATAGTGGCAGACACACTATTTTCAGAACTCTTACTTTCTATAACATCAGGATACAGTGTGCCCTGTGTAAGATAATCCACTTTACCTAATGCATTGGCCTCTTCATCAAATACATTAATAAATTCATTTCCTATAATCTTTCGTTTCTGTTCAGGATCTGTAATGCCTTTCAAGGATGTAAGAAAACGTTCGGTGGATTCACTGAAAATCAGATTTACATTCATATATTTTTCAAATGTATTTCTGATTCTCTCAGGTTCCTCTTTTCTCATTAATCCGTTGTTTACAAATATGCACGTTAATTGGTCTCCTACTGCTTTATGTACCAAAGTTGCTGCAACGGCTGAATCAACACCGCCTGATAATGCGCATATTACTTTTCCACCACCAACCTGTTTTTGGATCCTAGAAACGGCCTCGTCGACGAAATTTTTCGAGGTCCAGAGTTGCCCCATACCACATATTCCGTAAAGGAAATTGTCTATTATCTGCACTCCATGAGGAGTGTGTGCAACTTCAGGGTGAAATTGAATTCCAATCATCCCTTTGTCATTTCCTGTGATTGCCACTGGGGCATTGTCTGTGTATGCCTTTCCTGAGAATCCAGGAGGTAGTTCAGTAATGTGATCTGCGTGGCTCATCCATACTGGTAGCGAGGAAGGGAGTCCACTTAAAAGTTTTTCATCTGAATTGTTTTGATGTAGCACTGAGTGCCCATATTCTCTTTTACCTGCGGGAGCGACCTTACCTCCTAGTTGATGGACCATGACTTGCATTCCGTAACATATACCTAGAACCGGAAGTCCACATTCGTAAACCCATACCGGTGCTAGGGGAGCATCAGTATCGTAAACACTGGATGGACCTCCAGATAAAATTATCCCTTTAGGGTTTAGGTCCTTTACTTCATCCCAGGTAGCTGTATGTTGAACGATTTCACAGTACACTTTACTTTCCCTAACTCTACGAGCTATAAGCCGGCTGTACTGGGAGCCAAAGTCGATTACAAGCAAGGCCTCTTTTTGTGCTGAATGAACTGTTTGGTCAAGTTTCCCGTGACCTGACTTTTCTTGAGCGATCTCAAGATAGGCTGATACTTCAAGGTCATCGCTGGAAGTTATTCGTCTTGTAGAGTCTGAGGATGATTCGCTGGGCATATGTTGTCTAAATTTATACTCCAATAGCATGCTATACTCAACCTATCCTGGATAGAGGTAGCATGTTATAGCTCTCATACGTTCAGTAAGCGAAAGTTCCATTAGTCTCGCCTCTGACATTCTATTGGATGGCGGAGTGGTTTGCATACCCACCGACACTGTATATGGATTGGCTGCTTGCGTTTCTTTAGAAGAAGCTGTCGAAAAGGTTTTTCATATAAAGGGAAGACCTAAGAGTAGTCCTATGCCAGTTTTACTTAAAACCATCGATCAAATGCATAGATATACGTCTGAAATTCCTTTAACGGCTCAAATATTAGCAGAGCATTACTGGCCAGGTCCCCTGACCGTGATTTTGAAGAAATCAAGCAGTCTGAGTTCTTTGGTGACCGCAGGTCTAGATACAGCTGGATTTAGGATTCCAGGACATCATGTGCCTCTAGAATTATGTGATCGGACCAAGGATGCGATTATTGGTACTAGTGCAAATAAATCAGGTGAGCCGGCCGCTACAAATATTGAAGAGGCTATAAAACAATTATCAGAATATCCTGTGGATCTGTTTTTGGACGGCGGCCCTTCCGGTTCATACTCTCCC
This sequence comes from uncultured Dehalococcoidia bacterium, assembly GCA_964343265.1. Classification (GTDB taxonomy): domain Bacteria; phylum Chloroflexota; class Dehalococcoidia; order Lucifugimonadales; family UBA826; genus CAYFIW01. Next base: position 43,479 of record CAYFIW010000006.1, read on the forward strand.
TCGACTATCATTGATTGTAGTAAGGAGCCACCAAATGTTCTTAGAGAAGGTGCTTTAAGTAAAGAGGAATTATTCAGTACTATGGAAATTAGGGGAGTTGATTAGGGGTTGCAATTTTTATCAAACGAAAAAATAGAAAATTTAGTTTCAAGATCACTCAGAAATATTTTTGATGAAAAATCTTTACCCTTATACGACATGATGTCATATCACTATGGGTTTCATGAGGATATATTGGCTAATCAGATACGTCCCCATCAGGGCACACTTTTGTTAGTAGGTGTTGATAGTTTTGGGGGGGAAGTGGATTCTGCCCTGCCAGCCGCGATCGCAATAGAGTTGATCAATGGTTTTTGTCAGGTTCATGATGACGTTGAATCGGGTCGTCCTAGCAGTCAAGGTCGTGATTCCCTATGGTGGGTTTGGGGGCCTGCACAGGCTATAAATGCAGGAGATGGTCTCCATGCTTTGGCAAGAATAACAGTGCTGGGCCTGATAGAAAAAGGAGTGTCTCTAGAAAAAACATATCGTGCGGTCAGTCTTTTGGATGAGGCATGCTTAAAAGCCTGTGAAGGTAGATTTAGGGATTTGGAAATTCAGGAAAGACCAGAAGTGTCTATTGAGGCATATCAGAAGATGGCATCTGACAGATCTGGGGCTATATTAGGGGGTGCATTGTCAATTGCAGGTTTATTGAGTGGGTTTGATGAGCAAAAAGTGCAACGGCTTGTCCAGTGTGGTGAATGGCTAGGAGAATATTTTCAAATTCAGGGAGATTTGAATCAAATTTGGGATGCAGATACGACAGGTAATGTGGAATTTCTTAATAAAAAGAAATTGTATCCTGTAGTTGCTGCTATGAGTAAAGCCGGTCCATCGGAAAAGAGAAAACTGGGGGAAGTTTATTTTAAAAGGGTATTGGAACCGGAAGATCTGGCGACTGTGAGGGAGGTTATAGAGAAATTGGGCGGACGGGAAGACAGTATAGAAAGATTAAACGGCTTAAGAGAAAAATACATTAGTCATATATATGACCTGAGTAGCGATGAAAACCAAGCCTTAAGGTTGGTAAATTTCATCGACGAAATTGAAAAGGCCAAGTAAGTGGTACAAAAGAAAAATTTAAGGGATATTGATGTTTCTGGTAAGAGGGTATTACTAAGGTCAGATTTGAACGTTCCTTTTACAGATGATGGTATGGAAATAGCCAATGCAAACAGGATTGTAGAGTCATTACCAACGGTACGTTACTTGGTTCAAAACAACGCTACTGTCGTGATTTGTTCCCATTTAGGTAGGCCGAAAGGTCAGAGAATTAAAGACTTTACTCTGCTACCAGTTGCGACAAAGTTGGAAGAATATCTCATGCGTCCGGTCAAATTTATTGGTGAAAGTTCACTTGATGACGCTAAATATGCGGTGAATTTGTTGAAAGCTGGAGATATATTACTCTTGGAAAATCTACGATTCCATCCGGGGGAAGAGAAAAATGATCCAGAATTTTGTAAGTCCTTATCGGAGTTGGCTGATATATATGTAAATGATGCCTTCGGATCTTCTCACAGGGCTCACGCCTCTATACAAGGGATAACTAATTATCTTCCATCTGTTGCAGGCTTATTACTAGAAAAAGAAATACAGTTTTTAGGACTTACATTATCTAATCCTAGTAAGCCATTTACGGCAATACTTGGTGGAGGAAAGATTTCGGATAAAATCAAAGTTGTGGAGAAGGTTGTGGAAATTGCTGATGATGTTCTCATAGGAGGTGGAATGGCTGCAACGTTCATAAAAGCAATGGGTTGTGAAGTTGGAAAATCAATCGTAGAAGAAAGCTACATACAGAAGGCTAAAGACCTATTGGCGGTAAATTCTTCAAGTTTCGGTAATCTTTTTCTTCCGAAAGACGTTGTAGTTGCAGACAAATTCTCATCTGAAGCAGCTACAAGGGTTTGTGCCATATCAGATATAAAGCCGTATGAAATATTAATGGATATAGGGCCATCTACAGTTTCGCTTTTCTCTTCTATTATCACAAAGAGCTCCTTAATCTTGTGGAATGGTCCGATGGGAGTATTTGAAATGAGCAGTTTTTCTTCGGGTACAAAAGCTATTGCAACAAGTATGGTAAATACACAGGCAATAACGATTATAGGAGGAGGATCTACTGTCGAAGCAGTGTCTAGTATTGGTTTAGAAGATAATATGACACATGTGTCTACAGGTGGAGGAGCGTCTCTAGAATTTTTGGAGGGAAGAGAACTTCCAGGAGTGACTTCCTTGATGAATTCTGGCATTAGCAAATGAAATGGAGATTTTAATTTGATTGATTTTCCGTATATGTCTAATTTAAGGCGTAAAACTGATTCAAAGATAGTGATGGTAGTTGTAGATGGTCTTGGAGGTATGAGCGATCCTGCCTACGGTCAATCTGAGCTTCAATGCGCTTCGACTCCTAATCTAGATAAATTAGCTGCAGAGTCTTCCTGCGGATTAACTACGCCTGTATTGCCAGGGATAACCCCAGGAAGTGGCCCTGGTCATATGGCTTTGTTTGGTTACAATCCGGTGAAATATTTACTGGGTAGAGGTATTTTAGAAGGTATGGGTATAGGGGCGGATATAGCATATGGAGACGTGGCAGCCAGGGGCAATTTTTGCCAGCTAGATCAGGCCGGTAATATAGTTGACAGAAGGGCTGGTAGAATACCAACTGATGAGAGTTTACGGTTGATAGATGAGTTGAATCTTATAGAATTAAACGGTGTCTCATTCGAAGTACATTCAGTTATGGATTATCGTTTTGTTTTGGTTTTAAAGGGAGGTGGTATATCTCCTGACATAACCGATACAGATCCTCAAATTGAAGGAGTGCCAATCTCTGTTTCTCAGGGGACATCCACTCTATCACAGAGAACATCAGCTGCAGTAAATGAGTTTACAGAGAAAGCAGTTTCTAAACTTAGCAAAATGTCTAATCAAGCAAATGGTATTTTGCTGAGAGGCTTTTCTGTTTTACCGGACATTCCTAATTTCTCTACTACTTATGGTCTTAAGGCGGCCGCGATAGCTGGATATCCAATGTACAGAGGGTTGGCAGGCATGGTAGGAATGACTGTTCTTGAGTGTGGTCAAGATTTTAGTGATGAACTTGAAGTGTTGGAGAAAAATTTTAGTTCAGAATACGATTATTTTTTCCTTCATTACAAGCCGGCAGATAGTGCAGGGGAGGACGGTGATTTCGAAAGCAAAGTAAGGAAATTAGAAGCTTTTGACGCCTACATTCCCAAAATAAGGGCTTTGGGGCCAGATGTCATAGTCGTCTGCGGGGATCATGCAACACCTAGTTTGTTGAGTGGGCATAGTTGGCATCCTGTCCCGTTCTTAATAAATTCCAGGCATAGCGTGCCTAGTAACCGGTTATTTGATGAAGAATCCTGCAAATATGGGTCTATAGGGTCTATACAGGCTGAACATTTAATGCTTTCGACACTTGCCAATGCAGGCAAGTTGCATAAATATGGCGCGTAAACGATATAACGATATGCCAATATATGTTTTAGCCAATTGGAAAATGAATCTTTCTTATGAAAAGGCAATTTCGTTAGTTGAATATATATCATCTATGCCAGAGACCCTGTCTGGGGTTGTAAAGGTAGTCTTATTTCCCTCCGCGCCATACTTGTTCCCGGTTTCAGGCGTTATTGAGGGTCATCCATATATTAAGACTGGGGTACAGAATATCTATTGGGAGCGGTCCGGTTCATATACTGGAGAAGTATCAATTGATATGCTTCCTACAAATTGTGAATATGTTTTGGTAGGGCATTCAGAACGTAGGGCTAATTTCAATGATACAGAACCAAACATAAACAGAAAAATAGCTACAATTATTCAATCTGGCAAAAAAGCTGTTCTTTGCATAAGTGAGGAGGAATTAAATGGAAATCTCAACAGATTCTATGAGGAAATGGTAAATAAAATCAGCTCGGCGGTAGCAGGAATTTCCGGGATATCAAGCAATAATCTAATGTTGGCATATGAACCAGTATGGGCAATAGGTAGTGGTATAGCTGCTGAGGTATCTATGGTTAAGGAGAGGAATTCGATTATTAGCCATATTTTGGAAGAGATTTCCGGTATTGATCAGTCACCTATGAATCCATACATGGTTTTTTATGGTGGTAGTGTAGATCACACAAATGCTGCATCATACGTCATTGAAGCTAATGTTAATGGGTTGCTGGTGGGATCTGCTAGCTTGAAAGCACAAGATTTTAAAGGTGTTATTTCCGCGCTAATAAATTGATTTTACTGTTTTAATGCCCATGGAACTTGTTAGTAAATGTTAGTGATAGTTGGCCCTACAGGGGTAGGAAAAACTGAATTAGCTGTCAAGTGTGCGAGTATGCTTGGCGGAGAGATTATAAACGCTGATAGTAGGCAGATATATCAGGCCATGGATATCGGCACAGCAAAGCCTGAACGAGGCATGCTTGATGTAGTTCCGCATCATCTCTTCAATTTGATTTCTCCAGATGAAAGATACAACGTACAATCGTTTGTCAGGGATACAAACAAACTTGTCACCGAAATTAGAAATAGAAATTCCATTCCCATCATAGTCGGGGGAACTGGCCAATACATATGGGCTTATGCCGAACAGTGGGAATTCAAAGATGAATTTAAAAATGCAACTTCGGATTACAGAAAAACTTTAGAGGAAAGACTTTCGTCAGAGGGCCTCGATAGTTTGGTTGAAGAATTGATTCGTAAGGCCCCTGAGGATGCTCAAAATATTGACATAAAGAATCATGTGAGAGTGATTAGGGCCATTGAGAGGCTTGATAGTGGATTGTCGGCCAATGTTCCTAGGAAATATAGGCCGGAATTAGTTAAAGGTTTGAAAATTTTTGGATTGACAATGCCACGATCCTCTTTATACAGGAAATTGGATACTCGCATACACAAAATGGTGAAGTCAGGTTGGATCAATGAAGTATCCAGATTAAAATATCAGGGATACACCTTGGATCATGCATCCATGAGTAGTATTGGATACCAGGAAATATATTATTTTTTGGAAGGTCAACTTACTTGGTCTGAATGCCTTGCAACTATAAAATCTAGGACACACAGACTAGTAAGGACTCAGGCTAATTGGTTTAAAATGGATGATGAACGAATCAGATGGATAGAAGTGAAGGACAATGGAATTGAAGATTCTGCACATATTATTGTGGAAGAATACAATGAATTCCTAAGTGAACCTTCCTAGTAAATCATCTGGTAGTTATTCTCCGAGTGATACTGGTATTATCCTAGGACTTTTATTAGGGGTTGATAAATGAAATTCACGAAGATGCATGGTGCGGGAAACGACTATGTGTATGTAAATGGATTCGACTATAAGTCAGATTGGTCCAAGCTTTCAGAATTTGTTAGTGATAGGCATACGGGTATTGGTTCTGATGGCCTAATTGTTGCTTTGCCTTCCATTACGGCCGATGTACGTATGAGAATGTTCAATGCTGATGGGTCTGAAGGGGATATGTGTGGCAATGGTATAAGGTGTTTGGTGGCTTTTGGTATAGAACAGAATATTTTGAGCAGCAACACCGATGTTAAAAAGATTGAAACCAAGTCAGGTATATTGGGAGTAACTCCAGAGTTTTCAGCAGGCCAAATGGTAGGTGCAAGAGTTAGTATGGGAATTCCTGATTTTGTGCCTTCTAACATCCCTGTTAGTCTTGATGACAATCCCAACCCTGTTCTAGGCCATGAATTAGTTGTGGACTCACAGAGGATTCAGCTTGGATTTGTATCAATGGGTAATCCGCATGCGGTTGCATTTATTGAGGAAGATGTGGATGATTTCCCGTTGGATTCATTAGGTCCGTTGGTTGAAAATAATCCGATATTTCCCAATAGAATTAATTTTGAAATAAACAATGTTTTGGGAAGAGATCGTATAAAGACAAGGGTGTGGGAACGTGGATCTGGATTGACTATGGCGTGTGGGACAGGTGCTTGTGCTGTGGTAGCCATTGCACACCAAAGAGATATGGTTGACGAGGAAGTATTCGTAGACTTACCTGGTGGTTCATTAAAGATTAATTGGGATGGGGTAGGGGACGTCTATATGACAGGTCCGGTTGAAACTGTGTTTCATGGTGAGTTGGACATTCAACTTTAAATCAAATATCAATAAACGATTGATTAGATGCTATTACTGGAGGAAAAATGGAGTTCGCCCAAAGGCTAGATAAAGTACCGCCATATTTATTTGTAGAAATAAGTAGGAAGATAGCTGAAAAAAAATCTAAAGGCATAAACGTTATCTCATTTGGTATAGGGGATCCCGATATACCGACACCAGACAATATAATTCAAGAGCTCAGAAATACCGCATTGGATGCCCCAAACCATAGATACCCAGAAACAGATGGATTACCCGAGTTTAGGAAAGCGATTGCAGACTGGTACAGCAAACGGTTTTCGGTAACTCTTGACTCAGACAAGGAAATACTTCCACTTATTGGCGCAAAAGAAGGCATAGGACATGCTTCTCTTTGTTTCATTAATCCTGGGGACGTGGCGCTGGTTCCTGATCCGGGATATCCGGTTTATTCTGTTGGAACGTGGTTTTGTGGTGGAGAATGCCACTGGATGCCCTTAAAGGAAGAGAATGGCTGGCTTCCTGATTTGGATGCTATACCTGACAATGTCGCTACTCGAGCTAAGGTGATGTGGCTCAATTACCCAAATAATCCGACTGGAGCTGTTGTTGATGCCGGGTATTTGAAAGATGTTGTGCAATATGCCAAGGAGAAACAAATAGCGGTTCTTCATGATGCTGCTTACACTGAAGTTGCTTTTGATGGGTACCGCCCGATTAGTTTTCTTGAAATACCTGGTGCAATAGATGTGGGCCTTGAATTTCATTCACTTTCCAAAAGTTACAACATGACAGGATGGAGGGTTGGTTCTGCTGCCGGAAACAGAGAGATGATTGATGCTCTCATGGTTGTAAAGAGTAATCTGGATTCAGGTATACCTAACGCTGTTCAGTACATGGGAATAGAGGCTTTTAACACGCCAGAAAGTGAGACTGACAAAAGAAATGATATTTACCAAAGTCGAAGGGACAGAGTTGTAGAGACGCTTGTAGGTATGGGCCTAGAGGTGATACCTCCTAAGGCTAGTCTGTTTGTGTGGGCTAAAATACCCGACCATTATACTTCGGCGGAGTTTGCAGAGTTATTACTAGAAGAAAAAGATGTCGTGGTTACGGCCGGGAATGGTTACGGACCTAGTGGTGAAGGTTATATAAGATTGTCTCTCACGATAACGGAGGAAGACCTTGTTGAAGGACTGAGCCGATTATCCGGATGGAAAGTGCCTCAGAAGAGTTAATTGTGGGGCCTCGTAGATCACTAAAAGAGGAATAAGTTAAATAGCTAGGAAACTGATTAAAACAAAAGCAGGTCCTGAACGAGTTGTTCTAGTGGGTGTTAAGGATCGTTCAAAATTCGACGCCTGGGACATGAAGGATTCGGTCAAAGAACTGGGGGAACTCGCTTCCAGTGCTGGGGCCGAAGTCGTTGGGGAAGTCACGCAAAACATTTCCAAATATTCCAATACTTACGTTGGCAGGGGAAAAATTGAAGAAATAAAGACAACTGTGAAGTCGTTAGGCGTAAGTACAGTTATATGTGACGATGAGTTAACCCCAAACCAACAGCTAAACCTGGAGATGGCATTAGGTGACGTGAAAGTTATTGACAGAACTATGCTAATTCTTGATATATTCGCAGCTAATGCTCTCTCGAGGGAAGGCCGTTTACAAGTAGAACTTGCTCAACATGAATATTTATTACCAAGATTAGCTGGGCAAT
>CAYFIW010000007.1:0-49248 GCA_964343265.1 uncultured Dehalococcoidia bacterium
TATAGCTACTTGTTCAAGCTCCCTAAGCAGGAATAATCAAGTAGGAAGGATGCTGGCGTCTGGACAATCTATTCAGGACATTCACAAAACAATGAAAAATGTGGCCGAAGGCGTAAAAACAACTGAAGCCGCCATATCAATCTCGAGGGCAACAGGAATAAACATGCCGATAGCGTCTTCCGTATACGACGTTCTGTTTAATGGAATAGAACCCACACATGCTGTGTCATCTCTGATGGAACGAGCACCAACTTCTGAAAATTAGATTGAATGTCCGATTCTATGCATCCATTTCACCAGCTTCATATAACAACGCCGTCGTAGCAACTAGTCCAGCTGTTTCAGAACGGAGAATACGTTTACCTAAAGACACGGGAATCACCCCCTGATCCTGGGCAAATTGTATTTCCTCAAATGTAAACCCACCGACAGGTCCTATGAAGATAGATGCAGCGGCACCTTCTCGTAAAGCATTTTTATCTCTATTCAAAAAGTCCCTAAGACCACGAGTCTTTTCTTCTTCCCACGGTATAAATGACAACGGATCTGATTCCATTAATGATTGCTTAATAGTCAAAGGATATGTGATTTCAGGCAATTTATCACGTCCACATTGTTCTGCAGCTTCTCTGATGATTTTTCTCCACCGATTAAAGCGAGAATCACTTGGTATATCAAACTCGGTTCTGGAAGATGTGAATGGAACAAACTCTGAAATTCCCAATTCAACCCCCTTCTGCAAGACATACTCAAAATTATCATGCTTTATTAAAGCTTGATATAACGTAACTTTAATTGAAGGTTCCGAATCACCTAAGTAGGTATCCAAAATCAAACCTGATTCAATGTTCTTACCAACGGTTTCTATTGATACTGTGTGCCGATACCCTGAACCATCCAGTATCGTAATTTCGTCGCCACTATTCATACGGAGCACTTTTTCAAGCTGACGTCTCATAAAATCAGGAAAAAATACTCTGTTTTCAACTACTGATCCTGGATGAACAAAAAACCTGTGCGTAGAACTCATATCATTATGAGTCACCTATGTGGTCCGCGAAGCTAACACTGCGACCCAATCCCCGTCTTTTAATACTTGATCCACGTTAACTTTGACGGTATTCAGAGAATCACGCAGATCAGCTAAAGAATCTTGAAGGATCCCGGACAAGACCATCTTCCCTTCCCTTGTCAAAATTTCTGTTAGTGGAACGATCAATTCCATAATGACCTTCGCGGAAATGTTTGCAGCTACGATGTCAAAATGCCCTGGGGGAGCATCGTGATGAGGCAAGGTTCCAGTATAAATACTAGTTACTTCAGAAACGTCGTTCACAAGACAATTTTCTACGGCAACTTTTACAGCATTTGGGTCGACTTCTATACCGATGCAGTTAGCCGCTCCCAACTTTGCCGCAGTTATAGATAATATGCCCGAACCGCAACCCAGATCCAAAACTTTATCTCCAACATGGACAACTTCCTCCAACAACTCCATACACATCCTTGTAGTCGGATGATGTCCCGTGCCAAAAGCCATCCCAGGGTCCAAATAAATTACTGATTTACCGTCCATATCATGGTCTCTCCATGTGGGGCATATCAGCATTGTTCTCCCTACCCTTATAGGATGGAAAAATTCTTTCCAATTCGACTCCCAATCCTCTTCACTCACTTCCCTTTCTTGCAGATCGCCAATAGGACACAAATGATTCACTAATCGTACACCAACCTCGATGTTCGCTTTTATTTCCGCTGAAAGTTTATCTGCTGGTATAAAACTCCGAATTAAAACTTTTTCAGGGACCGGGGGCAGTTCTCCTTCATCAGGATTATATTCAGCGGGACTTTCGACGGAGACCCCACCTTGACCATAACGATAAAAAATGTGGGTCAAAGGTTCCACGAATTCTGGAGGGGCTTCTACACTTAATTCAACCCAATTCAAGATATCAACTACCCACCAAAAGCGTTCTTGAATTTATCAAACAGCCCGCTATCGGATTCCACTTTAGCTTCTGGAAGCGTGTCACCTAATTCTTGGAGTAGATCCCTTTGATCCTTTGAAAGTTTATCGGGTACCCGAACCTGAATTGTTACAAGCTGATCACCTCTTCTACTACCTCTAAGTTGAGCCACTCCTTTTCCTCTAAGTCGAAAAATTTGCCCGCTTTGAGTACCTGGCGGTATATCAATTTCTTCTTCAGTACCGAGAGTAGGAATTTTGAGAGTTGCACCCAAAGAGGCTTGTACAATATTGATTGGAATCAAACATCTTATGTTGATCCCGTCGCGAACAAAATAGTGATGTTCCGCTATTCGAAAAGCCACATACAAATCTCCTGCAGGCCCTCCATTAGATCCATGCTCACCCTCACCCGTTAACCTAATCTGTGTATCCTCCTCTATACCGGCAGGAACGGTCACTGCCATTTTCCGGCTCCTCCTTTCTCTACCCTGACCCCTGCATTGACCACATGGTGTCTTGATAGACTTGCCCATTCCACCACATGAACTGCAATCGGCTACCTGTACAAATTGTCCAAATAGACTTTGCTGGGACTTACGAACCTGTCCTGCACCCTTACAGGTAATACAAGTCTCAATATCTCCACCCGGTTCACTTCTAGACCCTCTACACCTGCTACACGATTCCACACGAGTCAATTCAAATTCTTTCTCTGTTCCAAAAACAGCTTCTTCAAATTCTATATCCATCGTGTACTGTAAGTCGGACCCTCTGGAAGCTGAATTCCTTGTACGTGAAGATCTACCAAATCCAGATCCGCCAAAAAACGAATCAAATATGTCTCCAAATCCGCCAATATCTTCAAACCCGCTAAACCCAGAAGATGCATTGCCACTTACACCTGCATGTCCAAACTGATCATATCTTGATCGTTTGTCTTTATCTGACAGAACCTGATAAGCCTCATTTATTTCCTTGAATTTTTCCTCAGCCCCTTCTTCCTTGTTTCTATCGGGATGATATTCAAATGCTAGGCCCCTGAAGGCCTTTTTGAGGTCGTCTTCAGTTGCATTCCGGGATACACCCAGAACCTCATAATAATCTCTTTTTTGTGTGGTCATAGTGGTTTGCTCTATTGAACTCTTTAATCAGTCGGTCCAATTATATATTAGTAAAAGGCTTCGGCTGAAATCCATATCAGATAATAGTGGTTAGCATTAATGAAACGCTATAACGAAAGTTTTGCAGCAAAAAGTGTATTAGACAACAACATAGCAATTGTCATAGGACCAACACCGCCCGGTACAGGAGTAATAGCAACTGCTTTCTTTACAACTGTGTCAAACTCAATATCACCCACTAACCTATATCCTCTACGCTTTTGTGAGTCTTCCACTCTATTAATACCTACGTCAATCGCAATTATTCCTTCAGATACCATATCACCGGTAATGTAATTTGGTGTTCCTATCGCAGCAATTATTACATCAGCCGATCGACAAATTTCAATTAAATTTTGAGTTTGACTATGACAGATAGTGACAGTTGCATCTCCTCCTTCACCTTTCAAAGATAAAAGATTAGAGAGGGGCCTCCCAACTATATTGCTTCTTCCAATAACCGCAACATGCTTCCCTTTTAAAGTAATATCCGAACGTATCATCATCTCCTTTATGCCACCTGGTGTTGCCGGAACAAACCTTGGTGAACCAGAAGCTAGTAAGCCCATATTGTAGGGATGAAGACCATCAACATCTTTCAAGGGATTAATGGAAGATATGATTTGGTTCTCATCCATGTGGTTAGGCAAAGGAAGTTGAACCAATATTCCATGACATGAATCATCTTCATTTAGAGTTTCTATGACTTCAATGACATCACGTTCTGAAGACTTTGAAGAAAAATTAATTGTTTGTCCTCTCATTCCAACTTCTCCAGCCTTACGTTCCTTACTACCCACATATACTTTCGAAGCAGGATCCTCACCAACTAAGATAACGGTAAGGCCCGGTACTAGACCTGAAGTCTTTTCTAGACCGATAACTTCAGACTTAACTTCCTCCAGAATTTGAGCCGATATCAATTTTCCGTCAATAATTTTATTGTCCATGCCTAACTTCCTTAAAGTTTAATAATCTCGATTATTAAAGGGGAATATTTTCCTGAAATATGATGGCTACCCATTATAACTAGTACTAGCCAATGGTAGTTAAGAATAGTATTTTTGGTAATGAAAATTTCGATGGGAGAATTACTTATATATGTTAATAACTGGTGTCGACATTATAGAAATAAAGAGGGTGGAAAAAGTTGCATTTTCATATGGAGACAGGTTCTTAAAAAGAATCTACACCGATGGCGAGATCAAATACTGCAGGGGAAGAGCACCTCAACTCGCTAGTCGATTCGCGGCCAAGGAAGCAGTCATGAAAGCCCTCGGAACAGGAATAAGAGGAGTTGGCTGGCGCGATGTTGAAGTCACAAGGAAAAGAGGAATGGCACCTAACATCAAGTTACATGGCAGAGCCCAAAAAAGAGCTTCTCAAATCGGATTGAAGGGGCTGGCTATTTCACTATCTCATTCTAAAGAGTTCGCAGTAGCATCCGTGATAGGAGAAAGCACCAAGGGAAATTTAGTACCTATTAATCAGTAAATGAATCCGATATTCACTCATAATATATTTATTTGACTCCAAACTCAGGGCATTGAGCTTACGTCAGTTTATTCTGTGCCTATCCTCTGGCGTAAAAACCAAACCAAGTCCCACCTTTCCTCCTCACTTAATAGGCTGATAAATTTGGGCATAATGGCTGGTGATTCCTTACCTCGAGCTTCTGCTGCCAGTCCAGCTCTACCGCCCCATGTGATGTAGCTAAAAATCTCACCATCACTTAACACTCTAACTCTTTCGCTATTAAGATTGATTGGTAGACCTTTTTCCAAAGCATTAGAACCGTCATTTCTCGCACTTTTTAACGTCGTTATCGGTCCCGCCCCATCTAGGTTAATTCCATGACAAACCTGACAATTAACTGCATACAATTTAGTTGCCAAAGTATCATCGTAATCTGACATAACTTGTTCAGGTATCAATAAAGATTTGGATTCATCTATATCCAGTATCCTTACCTCTCCTCCCGTTACAGGTACAGATCCTTCAGGTGGCAAAATTCTTGGTATCTCTTGAGACCTGTAGGCAGGAGAAAAATGCATCTCCGAAAAAACCTGTACGGCATGGGAGCCAGTTCTTGGAAATGCGGGCACCTCAAAAGTGATAGCGGGACCCACCTTAATCTCTCCGGTTCGAGTGTTTCCACAAGCGGATATAATCAGCAATAGTACTAAAACGAGAGCCGTAGGCAAAACAACTCTTCTAAATTTGTCGCTATGTAACTTGAATCTCATCACAAAATACTCTTTTCTTTATTCCCAACCCCGAATAATATCCTCTGTTGTTCCTGCTTTTTTCAAAGCTTCTTCTGCATCGCCAGTACGACCTTCTTCCGTCGTTACAGTTACCCCAATATGTCCCTCGGTAATTTTCTCACTATAAGCTCCCATAAATAATCTAGGTAGCCTAGACTCAAAAATAATCCCAATGATAGTAAATATGATGGCTCCCAACATGGTGCCTTCATACATGATTATTGCCATCGGAGGTATAGATAAAATTGGCTTTCCGCCAGTTATTAACGGATATGCCATTTGGGTTCCTGCAGTGATTATTAAACCTCCAGTAAAACCACAAGCAGCCCCTATCAATGGCCATCTATATAGGTTGTGATGAGGTTCAGCCTCGCCAAAAGTCCCCTCAGGATATGGAGTACCTGTCAAAATCTCATATTCATTTTCCTCAAACCCCGCATCCCTCAAATTGTCTAAGGCGTCAGCAGCCGCGTCCTCCTCAGTATAAAGTCCCAAAACACTTCTTTTAGCCATAACAGAACCTTTATTTAACCTATACTTCTTCTAATGATTTTTCTCATAATAGTGGTGAGGTAAACCTTCCCTAATAGTTGCAGGTATAGTCTTTCTCCCTACCTTTATCACATGTCTAAAAACAACACCTTCTTTAACGTCAAAAAGAGGTATTAACGGGAGAACCTTAGCAAACACCAGCATACCAAGCGCTACAAATGCAAAAGTCTCTACCACAATCAGTATCTCTATCAATGAAGGATGATATGTACCCCAGTCAAATGTCATGTGTGACCGACGTACCAGTCCAGGAATCACAATTAAGAATCTTTCTAACCACATACCAATATTCACTAAAATTGTGGTGAAAAACATTATTAAGGCACTTCTTCTACATCTCTTGAACATCCACAAGGGCACTGGAATGACGAAAGAAAGTATCACAAACAACGCAAACAGTGGACCGTATGGCCATTCAAAAGCTTGCAACTCTCTTAACGCAATTTCTGGAGAATCTAAAGTATATAAAGCATAAACCCATTCTAAGAAAAAGAAGAAAAACCAAGTAGTTGCCACTACTATTAACAGTCTTGCTATTGCATCAAAGTGATCAGGTTTTATGTATCTATCGAGTTTATACAACCAAACGCACAAAGCCATCAACATAGCTACCGCGGAAACACCAGAATGTATAGCACCAATTATGAAATACGGGGCGAAAATAGTGGAGTGCCAACCTTCTACAGCTATTAAAACGGCAAAGTCCCATGACACTATAGAGTGGACTGACACAAAGACTGGTAGGACAAGAGCAGAAAGTAAAATACCGGCTATAGTCTGCAAGCGCCACTGGCGAGGGGTACCCCGGAATCCTAGGCAAAGACCCGCATATATTTTCTTGACAAAAGAAGCCTTTGCTCGATCTCTGAGTATTGCTATGTCAGGAATAAGGCATACAAAAACAAACAATGTACTAGCAATTAGGTACGTACCGACCGCACTCGGGTCCCAAACGAACGGAGACCTTATATTTGGCCATATACCTCTATCAAAGTCATATGGAAATATCCAGTAAAGGACCCTCCAGGGTCTTCCTACGTGAAACAATGGCGTGTGCAGAGCAGCTATAAGAGAGAATATGGTCATCACCTCAGCAGCCCTGGTGATAGGTCTACGCCATTCCGCCTGAGTCAACCTCAGGATAGCAGAGATCATAATACCCGCATGACTTATACCAATCCAAAAAACGAAATTGGCAATGAAAAACCCCCAAAAGACAGGTCTGTTAAGACCCGTCACACCAACCCCGTGATAAACCATGAACCCAAAAGCTGCAAGTCCTGTGACAACAAGAATGCTCAGAAAAGTGACGGCTGGTAGCCACCACTTAGGAGTTACAAATATGTCTCTCGTAAGATCATCATTGATCTGTTTCTGACTAAGTTGTTCGTGTTCCTGCATAATTTCTCTTTAGTCTTCCCTATTTATATAAGCATATATAGGGTTTGCTCAATACATTTCTTATATTTATCTAGGCTTTCCCTGCACAATCACTTTAGCTCGATGGAATTGAACCTCCGCCCTGTATAAAAGCATCTCTTTTTGTTCCCATATATTGACCCCCGGTATCAACCTAGTTGCCATCATGAAAGTAAAAACGGACGCCCCAATAAATCCCAACACCAAAAATATGTCAGCAACCCCCATGGGAACAATAGCACTTGGCACCTTGCTGAGCTCCATTTCCATCATCTTGGTACTGCTCCAATCGAGACTGGCCACATCCCACGCGCCTACGTATAGGCGAATCCTGTCCAGTAGAGTTCCGATCAAAATCGACACAGCTAGAATTGGTGGCCCCCAAGTACTACGCCTAACTGGGTTCCATATCAAAGTAAACCACGGGATGATGAAAACTAATAAAAACTCAATAATAAACATCTCTCTATAAGGTCCTTTAACTAGAAGCTCCAGTACCGATACCTCATTTGGCCTTTTCGCATACCAATAAAGATTGAAACTAGAGAACCAGAACCAGAACCACAGAAGAGATAGAGCGAGTAGTAATTTACCCAATCCCCATATTTGATCAATGCCTATATAATCGCGGTAACCACCAAACTGCCTCAAGCAAAATATAGTGAGCATCACAGTAGCTACGCCAGCCTGCAAAGCATTATGTGCATGGGTTATTGGATAAAGTGAATCAATCCAACCTGGTACATGCACCATAAGAAATTCAACACTGATGAAAAAATGTACGAAAATAAGCATCATGAAATAAAAGGCACTCACAACGCCCATCCTATGATGTTGCCAGTTCCACTGGGCCGAAGTACCCACCCATCCTAACGCAAGCCTCTTTCCCCACTTCTTTCTCCATCCAGTTCCTTGATCCCTAAGAACGGCAAAATCAGGCAAACATGATAACCATACAAATGCAAACCCCAAAACAATCAATCCAACTACGGCCATAGATGCCCAAATATGGGGAGAATATGCAGGTACCCCTTCTTGTTGACCATAAAACCAAAGACTTCTCCGTCCATTCTCTAAACTAGGCAATAACCAGATTAAAGGAATGTACAAAATCAAGTTGATACAGCCACACAGAGTCCAAATTTCAGCTGCTCGTGAGGTCGATCGTCTCCAGTTAGCATTAGCTATCCTAGGTGCTATGGCAACCATAGGCGCGGATGCAGTGGTAGTCATTAAAAACGAGAATATTGCAACGTAGTATCCCCAATTTTGTTTATCTTCAAACCCTGAACTTAACCTCATCACATAGCCGATTATGCCCAGAATAAATAAAATCCCGGTTAGAGCGGCGAATTGCCAAAATCTATTGGAAATCACATTGTGTATTCCCAACAATTTATCAGAAACAGCCTTCCTCGCTTCGACCGAATTATCGGTTTCTGCAACAGGCTCCTCTATGATGTCATATTGATCTGTTCTAGCCGCCTCAGTGGCCATGCACTGCTCCTGCCGACTCATCGACCTTTTTCAAATAAATAACGTTATTGTCTGTCCCTAAATTATCCATAAGACGATATCCACGACCCTCTTCTGACATGGCGTCTGATTTCATCTTAGATACCTTACTAGACTCATCATTAAAATCACCGAAGGTAAGCGCATTAGTTGCACATGCATTAACACATGCAGGATTTAACGCTCTATCCCCATCTTCTAAATGCACAGAGTCTCTTTCAGATTCCCTGGTACTCCTCTTAATCCTCTGTATACAGAAACTGCATTTTTCCATGATGCCTCTACCACGCACGGTAACATCTGGATTCAATTGATTCTTTAAACTTTCGGGCCACTGAGGTTCCCAATAATTGAAGAACCTCACATGATAAGGGCACCCGTTTGCACAAAACCTAGTACCGATACACCTGTTGTATACCTGTACATTCATACCCTCATCATTATGATAAGTTGCATAAACTGGGCAGACCGGTTCGCAAGGAGCGTTTCCACAATGCTGGCACATGACAGGTATAAACCTAGCTTTAACGTCCGGATATTCCCCTTCCCAATAACGCTCTATTCGAATCCACTGAATAGCTCTGCGTTGGTTAAAATGCTCCTCTAGATTAATAGGAATATTGTTTTCAGACTGACATGCGACTACGCACCCGTTACATCCCGTGCAACGATCAATGTCTACAACCATCCCCCATTTTCTACTTTCGTGGCTATGATCAGCCATAAATATTCTCCTAATTACTCATCTATCAGCGATCAGTGACTCCCACCAAGGTCACTTGTGAGCTCAATAACATGATTATGCTCATCCCTCGGGAAGTCGGGTACTGTGTTTTCAAATTTAGGCACCCTTATCCATTCACCGGTTTTCCGAATATCTGCTTTTGTCGCAGCCCATGCCAAAGAGCCTGTTGACTCATCATGAACAGCGTCAAGTATAGATAGTACATTAGCCCCACGACCTGAAGCATACCTACCATGGTCCCTATGTCCCTGCCCTACAGGCATTGAAATGGCATCAGGTGGAGTAGCAGGATTAGGCATAGCCAAAGCCGAGATGGTGCCCCTGGCGGTGCTTATTTGAAGCACATCACCTTCTTTAATGTCCCTCTCTTCAGCTACCTTGTGATTTATTTCCACCCAAGTTTGCCAAGTCGCAGTAGAAACTGGATCCGGCATCGCCTGTAACCATGGCAAAAACGCCAAACGACCATCGAGTAGTGAACTAGTAAGAAATGGCTGCAAATTAAACGCCCCATTTCCACTTATTATCGGTTCTGAAACACCATCAAGTCGGACTGGTGAGGCAGATGAGGGACCGGTTGACTCAACATCCCACCATCCTCCTCGCTGGAGGATACCATTCCAGAATGCCTCAAAAGATGGAGCTTCTACAGATCCACCACCCCGTTGGAACAGTTCTCTGGCTCCATCTCTTATAACATCTTTAAACGTATCTGCTGAGAACCCAAGATCCTTCTCCATCACTTGGGCTGAGGTAAGCAAAATATCTGCAAACCCTTTAGTTCCCAGATTTTCTCCACGATTTTCGAAGAACGGCCGAACCACCGGTTGTTGAAATCCAATAGTTTGATACCCAACACCAGCCAACGGAACATCCGTCCCCCAATCCTCCAGAAAATTATGTTCAGGTAATATGAGATCTGCTACAGAAGTCGTATCATCCATCATATTAGAGAAGCTAACTACCAAAGGTACGTTTGCAAGCCTTTCCTGGAATGATGCAACTTTAGGGATTCCGTAATACGGATCCGCTCCGCGCACCATCAACACCTCCACGTTACCAGCCTGCATATCCTCAGTAAGCCTCTGGAAATCTGAAAAGGAATTTCCGGGACCTACGGGATTAACACCCCGCAGCGGAGAAACCGGGTTTAGAATAACTCCTCCCTTTGTCCCTATATTGCCCGCGAGATGATTTAACGAGAAGACTGCCTTCATCGCAGAAAGTCCATTCGAGTGTGCTGCGGCACTTCCTCCTCCAACCGATATTGGATGAGAAGCGTGAGAAAAATCATGTGCAATATGCCTTATAACATCCGCTTCAACCCCGGTACGAGCAGCAACATTGTCAGGGGCATAACTATCCAACCAAGATGTATCCCCACCCGTCAACGCATCAACAACAGATGGATCCGGTGATTCATGAGAAACTATTTCTTGAATTATCGCCAAAGCAAGAATACCTTCAGTACCGGGATTCGGCCTTACCCATTGGTCAGCGTTAGCTGCCGTATGAGAGAATCTCGATTCAATATGTATTAACTTGCCCCTGTGATCATGTCCCTGCCTAAACTCCCCGTAGCCTCTGCTGTATCGAGTAGGAGAAACCCATGTGCTTAAGAAATCGGCCCCAAAAGAAAGTACTAAATCAGCATTGTTTATATCGAAATCAGGATAAGCATCCTGTGAAAAAACTTCCTTTATAGCCTGTCTTACTGATGCAGTTTCAATAGGCTCATGTGTTAAATGCCTGCATCCCGAAGCTGAGACAAACTTATCGACCACCAAACCAAGATGGCCTCCTATCGGGTTAGTAACTAAAACTGCATGGTCTAAGTTTCCCCGATCCTCTAAATCGCTAAAGGCACCGGTTAACCGACCAATCGCATCAGTCCAGCTAATTTCACTATATTCACCAGACCCTCTTGGGCCAGTTCTAACCAAAGGTGCACTTATTCGATCTGGATGATATAAAGCCTGTACACTTGCCTCACTACGAGCGCTGTGGGCACCGATATTGACCGGATAATCAACGTTACCTTCAACCTTTTTGGCACGACCCTCCATTACTCGAACCACGATACCTTCTGACGTATCGGAATACGGACAAACGGTCGCATACCAATTATCGATTCCACTTACTAGGTCTTCAGGCATCTCAATCGGAGAGTCTATGAACAGTTCTTTTTCAGGAACACCGCAGGCCTGAAAAAGAACCGCTGCCCCAGCGGAGCCTCCCATAAGAGTTAAAAATTGTCTTCTCGTCAACGCCATTTATAAGCCTCTAATAGTGACAGGTTGTACAATCCGTAGGAGCTGCATTCTTTTTATGGCAGTCCACACAGTCGCCCATCTTTAAGTTTTCGACCTGTCTAACCTTTTCCATTTCCGATACCTCACCATGACATTTTTGACAGACCTGACTGGTTTCGACACCTTCAGCCTCCGAAAAATACCTTATGTGAGCCTCATGAACAAAATGAACATGATCCGGCACCCTGTGGACCCTAACCCAATGTATAGACCTGCCGTCTTCGTAAAGATCCCTCATTTTCTCTATGCCTTCCAACCCATCTCCAACTTCACTGTGACAAGTCATACACAGACCAGTTGCTGGTACCGAAGCCGCTGCTTCTTTTTCCACATTTCTATGGCAGAACGTACAATCCATTCCGAGCTTCTTTACGTGAGTCTCGTGAGGAAAGGCTATAGGCTGGTTAGGACCCTCTCTAAACTCGGTGCTACCAAAAATAACTGGCCTACCCAACCAAGCAGTCAACACAAAAGTCAAAGCGACAACCACACCTGCAAAAGCCCCTAGGCCGAAAACCCCTAGTATTCCTAATTTGACCAACTGTTTAGGTGTTGGCCTTTTGGGCTGAAAATCCCCAGGTATCAAATTCTTTCTTCCCTGTTATATATCAATTTATATCCAAAACTCTGGGTATATGAGATTGATAGCATCTCTAGCACCCTGTATAGATGTGTAAACAAAATACAAAGCTGCAACAAACGCCACTACTGCAACGGCGTAGCAAGGTATCCTTAATTTTTGAAAAGATTCAGGCAAATGCTTTGAACCAACCAAAGAAGGTATCGCATTGTGGCCTATTAGCATGTTAGTCGCAAACACCAAAATAGATACGACAAAAAACCAAATGTTTCTTACAAACACGCTTATAAATGACCAACCATCCGGACCGATGAAATAGGGATCCATCTCAAACAATTCGTTCAATACTCCAATTTTTCTCGTCGACAAAAAAAATTACGGCCAAGGTACTAATAGAACAACTGCCTCAACCGAGTGAAAAGTATCACATTCCGGTTTTCGAGTGTCAAGCAGAAGATGATGAAATATACTGACTAGAACTACATGGATATTGTAGATTCTACGTCGAAAATATAACTATCTATGTTAAAACCCCTCTATAAAGCCAAATTTATTGACTAGTTCGAATATAGGATAATTGGGTTTGTAAGCAATCTAATCCTCCAATAAAATCCAGCTATAGTCGTGAAATATACATGTTTTAAAAGGTGTAATCATGCAAATATCCGAGATGACATATTATCTAGTCAATCCGGGCAAAGGTAAAAATCTCTGTTTCGTAAAACTAGAAACTGATGAAGGAATACATGGGTGGGGTGAATGCTATACCCAGTCAGACCGAGACATCCAGATAACAGCCCACTTGGATGCATTGAAACGATACATTATCGGTAGAGACCCCTCAAACATAAAACATTTTATGCAGGTAGTCTACGACGATTTTGCCGGAAGAAGAGGGGCGATGGACTTGTGGTCTGCCGTAAGCGGAATAGAACAGGCTATGTGGGACATTCTCGGAAAACACCTGAAAACACCTGTATACACATTACTAGGTGGAGCGGTACGTGAAAAAATAAGAGTCTACGCCAACGGTTGGGGAGGCGGAGAGTGGGATTCAGAGGATTTAGCCAATAGGGCAAAAAAAGTAGTTGAGAGCGGCTTCACAGCATTAAAATTCGATCCCGTACCAGGACCTTGGCGAACTTTTATTAGTAAAGATGTAGAAAAACAAACAATAAAAAACGTCCGCGCAGTCAGGGATGCTGTGGGACAAGAAATAGACATTCTCATTGAAATGCATAGAAGACTGGCACCGATGCACGCCATCAAAATAGCTAAGGAAATAGAACAATACAATCCTTTTTGGTACGAGGAACCTGTTTTAGCAGAAAACGTAAATGCTCTGACTGAAACGAAACTAAGAGTAAACCTTCCTGTAGTGACTGGAGAAGAGTTGTATACCAAATTTGAGTTCCGAGAAATCTTTGAGAAAAGGGCTGCGGATATTATCAATCCTGATGTGTGTAATGTGGGAGGAATTCTTGAATTAAAGGAGATAGCTGCAATGGCAGAACCATATTTTATCGCAGTATCCCCACACAACTACAACAGCACATCGATAGGATTAGCCGCTACTATTCAGGTGTCCGCAACTATCCCTAATTTCTTAATAACAGAATACTTTATTAATTTTGAAGAATTTACACACAGAGCAACCTATGGCCAACTAAACTTAAAAGAAGGCTACATAGAAATACCAAAATCTCCAGGCTTAGGTATTGATCTTAATGAGAAGGTTTTAAGTGATTATCCATACCGCCCATTTCCACTAAGAAAAATCAGAGATTCACAAGATGAAGGACCCTAGTTGAAAATGATTACTGATATTAAACTTCATTGTGAGTAGAACCACTAATCTTCCTCATGATTAAATTCCTTGACCCCCACATAAGGGCGTGCTAATTTTTTCTTACTATAAAAACAACTCTTCACAATGACCGAAGGATTTTTGACTGTGAAAACCAGCTTTGGCATCCGTTGCAAACATGAGCATCGTTGAAGAATTAAAAATCAGTAAGACTCCTACTGAATCGGCCATCACGATAGGCGTGTTTGACGGTGTGCACCTAGGGCATCAGCATCTAATAAACAGCCTTAAAGATCACGCAAAAACTCTCCAATATTCATCTGGGGTTATTACTTTTAAGAATCACCCCGCATCCATTATCAACCCAAATTTCGAACCCGACTTTGTCAACACGTTAGAACATCGAATATCTTTGTTGAAAGACACCAAAGTGGACTTTGTCTGCCCTATAACATTTAACAACGAAGTGGCCTCCCTAGGAGCTGGAGACTTTATCAAACTCCTCCAGGACCACTTAGGAATGAAATTGCTTGTTGTTGGTCCAGATTTTCAAATGGGTAAAGGCCGGGAAGCCAATGTGAATGAACTCTATAAGCTAGGCTCGCAACTAGGGTTTGAATTAGAAGTCGTCAAAGTTGAAAAAAGAAATGGTATTTCAGTACGAAGTACAGAATTAAGAAAACAGTTGTCCCAAGGTAACGTTGAGACAGTCTCACTAATGTTAGGTAGACCATTTTCTATTAATGGGAAAGTAGTTGAAGGGTTTAAACGAGGACGAGAAATTGGATTCCCAACTGCAAACCTAGAAAGTGAAGGCGGAATCTCCGTACCTAAAAATGGCATATATTCGACAATAGCGACTGTGTCAGGGAAAAAATACATGGCAGCATCAAGTATTGGTACCAGACCCACTTTTGATAATGGATCTAGAACAATCGAGGCATTTATACTGGATTTTAATGAGCTTATATATGGGGAAAAAGTCACACTTGAATTCATAAATAGGCTACGTGATGAAATAAAGTACGATTCTTTAGAAGAGCTGATCGCCCAAATAAATGACGATGTGTCCAAAACGAGAACTTCGCTAGAACATTTAATGAGCTATGATTCAGATATTTAACATAGAGATTAGAATGCGAACTGGAATAGGAATTAGGATCAAATGGCATTACTAGAAACAGAAGATGTCCTAAAAAGGGGCGTGGAAGAAATAATTATTGAGAAAGAGTTTGTGGAAAAACTTGATTCCGGAAAGTCTCTCCGCCTGAAAATGGGGTTCGACCCAAGTGCACCGGACATACATCTAGGTCATGCAGTAGGACTACGAAAACTTAGGCAACTACAGGAATTAGGGCACAAGGTTGTTTTAATAGTAGGGGACTGGACCGCCCAAATCGGGGATCCAAGTGGAAGATCGCAAACAAGAAACATGCTTAGTGCCGAGGAAGTTAATGCAAACGCACAGACATACCTCGACCAATTTTTTAAAATTGTAGATCGAGACCGAACTGAAATCAGACTTCAAAGCGAATGGTTCGGGCCTTTTAGTCTCGCTAACGTCATAGAATTAACGAGCAAATTCACAGTTGCGCAGATATTAGCACGTGACGATTTTGCTAAAAGATTCAATGAAAATCAGCCCATAGCAATAACCGAACTTCTATATCCCCTACTTCAAGCATACGATTCCGTAGCAATAAAGTCTGACGTAGAATTTGGCGGTTCAGACCAACGCTTTAACTTGTTAGTTGGACGCGAACTACAACAAAGTGAGGGCATGAAACCTCAGCAATGTTTCATAATGCCTTTATTACCGGGTACTGACGGAGTACAGAAAATGAGCAAGAGCTTGGGAAATTACATTGGGATAGATGAACCTGCAAATGAAATATTTGGGAAGGTGATGTCAATACCTGATTCTATGATAACTAACTACTATGAATGGCTTACAGATGTCCCGACGAAAGAAGTATCCGAGATCAAGCAATCTCTTGAAAATGATTCGTCAGACGCTATGGACCTTAAGAAGAGGGTGGCGAAACTATTAGTGTCCGAATATCACGACACGGCTTCGGCAGAAAAAGCCCAGACCTTCTTTGAGAAAACGATCCAAGGAAATGAATTGCCTGATGACATTCAAGAATACAATCTGAAAACCGACTTATCTCAAAAAGGCTTAAGATTAAGCAATATACTGACTAACTCTGGAATTACCTCTAGTACAGGAGAGGCCCGAAGATTGATTGAACAAGGTGCCATTAAATTAGACAATGAAACGGTGACATCAAACCTCGACTCCAACGAACTCACCAAGGGTGTTTTGAGAATAGGGCGACGCAGGTACCTAAGACTCATCTAGTATAGTAACGAAAATGAAAATTTCGTAGATGCTAATCTAGTTAATTGTGTTAAAATTTCTTGCGGTCTGAATTTGTTATTTCATGCTCTTCAACCTGATGAATAATGGATCAACATTAGTATGAAATCAACTATTGAGATCATCAAAATAGATTATGAATTTTCAGCTGGGAGGTACTACCTTGGTTAACCTGCGAATACCAGGACCAATTCCCGTTGACGACGAAATATTAGAAACCATGGGATCCCCCATGATAAATCACAGGGGGCCCGAGTTTAAAGACCTTCTGTACAAAACTACGGAAGGACTCAAAACCGTTTTTGCAACCAAAAACGACGTATACATCATTACAGGCTCGGGAACTTCTGCAATGGAAGCTGCAGTTGTAAACACCTTATCCCCGGGGGACAAAGCTATCAACGCCACAGTAGGCGTTTTCGGAAATAGGTTTGGAATTATTTGTGAGCGATACGGAGTAGACGTCACAACGTTAAGTTTCCCATTTGGAACAGCTGTAGACACGGATAAACTAAGGGAATGCATTGAAGAAAATCCTGAAGTAAAAGCAGTTATGGTTACCCATAACGAGACTTCTACAGGCGTCTCAAACGACTTAGAGAAAATTGCGTCTGTGATAAAGGAATACGATAAGCTAATTTTGGTTGACGGCATAAGCAGCGTGTGTTCTATACCGATTGAAACGGACGCCTGGGGATTAGACGTCGTCGCCACTGCCTCCCAGAAAGGTTGGATGCTGCCACCGGGGCTTGCTTTCATAAGCTTCAGTGAGAAAGCTTGGGAAGCTCACAAAAATTCAACCATGCCAAGATTCTATCTAGATATGGCAGAGTACAAAAGGTACTACGAAATAGGGCAACCACCATTTACGCCCTCAGTATCTTGTATGTTCGCATTAGATGTAGCCTTGGACAGAGTTAAACAGGAAGGATTAGGGGCACTATATGAAAGGCATTCAATCATAGGAAAATATACGAGAGATGCCATACGGGATCTCGGTTTAGAGATATTCCCAGTTAGCGAGGATATCGCATCAAATACCTGTACTGCGGTCTCCGTTCCTGAAGGAGTCGACGGGTCTTCCCTAGTGGAAAAAATGAGAGTCGATCATAAGGTGGTTTTAGCAGGAGGACAATCCACATTGTCGGGAAAAATATTTAGAATCGGACATATGGGAATAACTCCCCAAGAAGACATACAACAAACCATTAACGCCTTGAGAGAAGTCTTACCGACAATAGGATTCAATAAATAAACCGCAAATTTTTCCAATTAATAGCACCCCGGTCAATAAGTTAATGTGGAAGCCCAATTTGTAACTTCTGTTAAACTGCGGCCGGTGCCCTTTCAAGTAAATTACTAAGGTCATCACCCTCGATTGTCTCGTGTTCGATTAGATGCTTAGCCAGTTCAGTTAATTTACCAGTGTTACCTTTAATGAGCTTTGTCGCCGTTACATAGGCTCCATCTAGAAGTCCATGGACTTCCTCATCGATCGACTCGGCGATACTATCGCTGTAATCCGCCTGCTCAGAAATTTCTCTACCTAGAAACACCAATTCCTCTCGTTTGCCAAAAGTTCTGGGGCCAAGCTTCTTACTCATACCAAGCCTAGTTATCATAGCCCTAGCAATATTTGTTGCCTGCTCCAGGTCATTTCCAGCCCCTGTTGTAACTTCATAGAACATCAACTCTTCCGCAACACGTCCTCCCATAGCAGCCGCCATTCTTGCTTCTAGTTGATTCTTTGTAACCAAGGAGGTCTCCTCCTCAGGCATGAACCTTGTATGGCCACCAGTCTGACCTCTAGCGACAATAGTTACCTTGTAGGGTGGGTCCGCATGTGGAAGCAAATGTGCAACCAGTGCATGACCTGCCTCGTGATAAGCTACCATTTCCTTTTCTCGAGCACTTATAACCTTGTTCTTCTTCTCAGGCCCTGCGATAACCCTGTCTATAGATTCCGCAAGCTCTTCATAAGTAATGGTGTTTTTGTTACGCCTAGCAGCCAGTATTGCTCCCTCATTCACAAGGTTCATAAGGTCGGCGCCACTAAACCCTGCTGTTTGCTTCGCTATCGCTTCCATATTGACGTCTTCTGCCAAAGGCTTTCCCTTGGAATGAACATTCAAAATCTCTTCTCTGCCCTTTACATCCGGACTGTCTAAAGTGACTCGTCTGTCAAATCTACCTGGCCTTAACAAAGCAGGATCTAAAATATCCGGCCTGTTTGTGGAGGCAAGCACAATCACGTTGGTATTTGTATCAAATCCATCCATTTCTACCAAAATTTGATTTAAAGTTTGTTCTCTTTCGTCATGACCTCCACCTAAGCCGGCCCCTCTGTGTCTTCCAACGGCATCAATTTCATCTACGAATACAATGCATGGTGCATTCCGTTTCGCCTGATCAAATAAATCCCTCACTCTCGATGCTCCAACTCCAACAAACATCTCTACAAACTCTGAACCACTTATGGAGAAAAATGGAACCCCAGCTTCTCCTGCAACAGCTCTGGCAAGCAATGTTTTTCCAACACCTGGAGGGCCCATAAGCAATACGCCCTTTGGGATTTTCGCTCCCAAAGCAAGAAACCTTTCAGGTGTTTTTAAAAATTCAACAACTTCTTGCAGTTCCTCCTTAGCCTCATCAACACCCTGAACATCAGCGAAACTAACTTCGGGGCTATCTGTGTTAAATAGTCGTGCCTTAGACTTTCCGAAGCTAAAGGTTTGACTGCTACTTCCTTGAGCTTGCCTCATCATGAACAACAAGACCGCTCCAAAGAAAATTATGGGCAAGAAATTCAGTAGTATCCCGACAAGATTTCCAAATCCCCCGTTACCTTTAACGCTTACATCTACATACCCGGAGCCTTTATTTACACCCGCTACTTCTAGCTGTTCAATGATTGATGATCCCATTTCCTTACGAGAAGTGATCCTTTTATCATCTATAGTGAAGGCTTCGAGAGTATCTCCTTGCACTTCTATACTTTTCAACCTTCCCTCTGTGGCCATAGTTATGACCTTGCTGATGGGAACTTCTGTCGAGCCAGAAAACGGTTCACTGAATACAGTGAAAAAGATGGCAACTACGGCCACAACAATGAGCAAATATATGAAAATACTTCTCATAGACCGAGGATTCATTAATAAATCTCCATTCTCGTAATAAATTTATTGCGTTATTGTTCAATCAGTCTATTAATATTACAGTAATCACGGCTACACGGGCAAAAAAAGGTCATGAAACAAAAAACCATGTTGCCTCTTTGTTATACTGTGTCACCACTTTCTACTAAGCGATTGCGCTTTATAGATACGATCTTGTATAGAGAATACGGTTATCTGGACTATGACGGAATTACCTAAAACAATCACTAGATCTACAATCGATTCTAGTCTTCGATCCGCTGGAATAAATTGCCTTTATGCAGAAACTGCTAAAGAAGCGATTGAATTACTTTCGCACCTTAATGCAATGACAAAATTCACTGAATATCAGATCGTATTAGTGAATATTGCCCTTCACCATTCTCAAAATTTAGATAGGATTATTGAAGCGTGTGAATCCGTCTCACTACCATTATTAGTAATAGTCTCACAAGATAAAGTCGGCCTTATTGAACCTCACCTAGGAATTACAGACTTCATAACCTATCCCATTAATAATCAAGAATTGATTACACGGGTGAGAAAAGCCGTATTCAATAGTCGCAAATTATCAGACGACACTGTAATAGTTCGTGGGAATCTGTCGATCAACCCAACCAGCTATGAAGTTGTGGTGTCAAATACAAAAATAAATTTACGATTCAAAGAATATGAACTTCTTCTATTACTCGCTTCAAACCCAGGAAGAGTCTATGATCGGGCAACTTTGCTAAATCAAATTTGGGGATATGACTATTTTGGAGGCACAAGGACTGTAGATGTCCACATAAGACGT
The DNA here is from genome assembly GCA_964343265.1 of uncultured Dehalococcoidia bacterium. GTDB lineage: Bacteria > Chloroflexota > Dehalococcoidia > Lucifugimonadales > UBA826 > CAYFIW01. The sequence goes on from CAYFIW010000007.1 coordinate 20,658, forward strand.
CTTAGAAGTAAGATAGAGCACAATCCAGACAACCCGTTTATAGAAACAATATGGAACGTCGGATATAGGTTCCGCACCGAGGAGAATATCGCTTGATAAATAATATTTGGCATGTGTCATTTGTACCTCAAATATGAGTGCATGACACGAATTAAATACTATTTTGACCCATCTACTATGCAGTGAGTAAAATGTCATCTAACGGCTCCAACAAATCTAATCAACTATGGACCCGTTCCGGTAAATATCCAAAAGATGAAAGTTCTCACGATTCAGAAAAGACCTTCGCACCTACAGGGAAATGGACGGATACTCTGAAAGATAACGAAGCAGAGAAAAATAATCAGAATGCAGATAAATCAAGATTGCCTGCATTTGAGAAAGCTGTACAAAACGCTGGATCCAATGTCACCAGTAATCCGGGCAGGGCACAAAAATCCTCTGAAGATTTATTGAATGATGGAAAAAAAGAAGAGATTCAAACAGAATCTCACCCTCCTCTAGAAATCTCGACCGAGACCAACAATCTTACTACCGAAGACCTGGTTTCAATATACCGACGCATGACACTATGCAGGACTTTAGACGAACGTATTTGGATGCTAAATCGCCAGGGAAAGGCGGCCATTATGGCCTCATCACAAGGACATGAAGCAGCACAAATAGGGTCCGTTCAGGCCCTTGAACCAGGCACCGACCTTTTCTACATCTACTACAGAGACTTAGCCGTTATTTTGGAACTAGGATTGACTCCAACTGAAATCATGAAAGGATTCGTTGCCAAAGAAGGCGAGCCACTGAGTGGAGCACGTCAATTTCCAACACATGGGGGTCATCCAGACTACGGAGTTGTCAATCTGTCTAATGTAGTTGCAACTCATATACCTCAAGCGGTTGGTGCGGCCCTGTCAGCAAAGATGAAAAATGAAAAAAAAGTAGTAATAACCTACTTTGGGGACGGAGCATCAAGTGCCGGTGATACTCATGAGGCGATGAATTTCGCGGCAATACACAAATTGCCCGTCATTTTCTTCTGTGAGAACAATAAATATGCCATTTCGGTTCCATTAAACAAACAAATGGCAGTCGACAGTATAGCCTCACGGGCTGAAGGCTACGGCATGCCTGGATTAGAAATTGACGGATGCGATACGGTTGCAGTATTTGAGGCAACCAGAGAAGCTGCTGAAAGAGCAAGAGCGGGTCAAGGCCCAACTCTCATTGAAGCACAAGTCGAAAGGTATTTACCTCATACAAGTGATGATGACGACTCCATCTACAGAGCCTCATCAGAAATAGAAGAAGCAAAAAGAAGAGACCCTCTAGTATTACTGAAAGACACACTTCAGAAACTTGGAGTCCTTGATGATAAAGAAAATCAGATCATGTTGGATGAGGCCAAACGCATCGTAAATGAAGCTACAGAAGAAGTAGAAAACACCAAATTTCCGGAAACCTCAGGGTTTTACGAACACGTTACTTCAAGATTCCCAAAACAGTCCGGAGACTACTAATGTCGATAAAAACAGTACTTGAAGCCGTAAGAGAAGCAATGAGCGAGGAAATGCGACGCGATGACAAAGTATTCATACTGGGTGAAGACATTGGTGCCAGAGGAGGAGTTTTCCTCGCAACAGAGGGTTTTCTAGAGGAATTTGGAGAATCGCGAGTTATTGACACCCCTCTAGCAGAATCATCAATTGCGGGGATAGCCCTCGGAGCCTCCATGCATGGTATGAGACCGATAGCAGAGATAGAGTTTGGGGATTTTATATGGCCAACTATTAACCAGATCGTGGGAGAAGCGGCTCGAGTGAGGTATGGTACAGAGGGAAAAATGTGGGCTCCTATGGTCCTTCGAGCTCCCCATGGGGGTGGCGTCAGAGGTGGCTTGTACCATTCACAAAGCGTAGAAGCTTTGTTTGCACACACCCCGGGGCTTAAAGTAGTCACCCCTTCGACTCCATATGATGCCAAGGGCCTATTAAAAACAGCCATAAGAGACGACGACCCAGTTGTCTTCTTGGAACACAAAAGGACATACCGACTGGTAAGAGGAGAAGTACCCGAGGATGAGTACACAATCCCGATAGGAAAAGCAGACGTTAAAAAAAGCGGTAACGACATAAGTGTAATAACTTACGGCTTAATGGTTCATCACTGTTTGGAAGTGGCTAACGAATTAATTGATGAAAATATAGACGTAGAAGTAGTGGATCTACGCACTGTAAGGCCTATTGATGAAGAATTGGTTTTAGAATCTGCAAAAAAAACAGGCAAAATATTGATCGTTCACGAAGATAACAAAGTCTTGGGAGTAGGGGCCGAAATTTCAGCAATGATTTCAGAAAATGCCTTTGAATTTCTAGACGCTCCAATCTCGCGACTTGCAGGTCCCGAAGTGCCCGCGATGCCTTTCAACCCTCCAATGGAAGCTGTGTATATGATTAGTTCCGAAGACATTAAAAAGTCCATAAAAGAACTGGCAGAGTACTAACGGTGATTATCGAACTTCCCCAAGTGGGTGAATCAATCTCTGAAGGAGTCATTGGTAAGTGGCTTAAAAATGTAGGGGACTCTGTTGAAAAATTTGATCCTCTTGTAGAAATCATTACCGACAAAGTCGCTATGGAACTACCTTCCCCAACTTCAGGAATATTGAAAGAAATAATAGTGGCAGAAGGTCAGACCGTACCTATAGGTGCAGAAATTGCCAACATTGAATCAGAACATGACAATGAAGTCTCCGCACCGCCTAAACCATCTATAAAATCTAAATCTGCAGGTACACAGATTGGAACTACGGGAGAACTATTAAAAAACACGGCGCCCGTAGGGCCTACTGGATCTGGAGGCCCAATTGCAACCGATGACAAAGTCGATAAGCCTAGCGAATCATCAGAAAAACTTACTAGAACCAACAACTTCATCTCTCCTGTGGTGGCTCGAGTAGCTGAGAAAAACAATGTTGATTTATCTAAAGTCGTTGGCACAGGTAAAAATGGAAGAATTACAAAAAAAGATGTTCAGAGTTACATAGGAAACACTAACAATAAACCTAAGCAAATCTCCGATAAATCAAATGAGGATCCACTGGACGGACAATACAGACAAAATATTAGTCCCATTCGAAAAATAATAGCCAACAACATGGTAAAAAGCGCAACCTTAATACCTCAGGCCTGGACACTTACCGAAGTCGATGTTACTGGTATTGTTAATCTTCGGCAAAGCATTAAAGAGAAATTTCTTCAACAGGAAGGTATAAATATCACGTATTTACCTTTCGTTTTAAAAGCCGTGGCACAATCACTAAAAACAAATCCTTTATTAAATTCCTCGTGGCAAGAAGACCATATAATCATTAATAGAAAGATAAATATCGGAGTCGCAGCATCAACTGATGACGGTTTGGTTGTACCAGTCATACACGATGCCGATACTTTAAGTATCACAGGCCTTGCTCAAAAAGTGGATGAATTAACCAAAAAATCACGGCAAGGAAATTTGGCCATTGAAGACGTAACAGGAGGAACATTCACCCTCAACAATACTGGAGTATTAGGGTCTATTGCCTCACAGCCGTTGGTCAATTATCCACAAGCAGCCATTATGACAACCGAAGCAATAACTAAGCGTCCAATGGTTGTTAACGACGGGATCGCGATTAGGTCTATGATGAATATCTGCCTATCTTTTGATCATAGAATTATGGACGGTAAGGAAGCGGGTGCATTCAACTCCGATGTTAAACAGATCCTCGAATCGATCAACACTGGCACTCAAATTTACTAGTTTCTAAGAGAAACTCTGTTAAAGGGTCGATATGTCAAAGTTGTTAGCAAGTTATCATGGTTTAGTGACTTATAAAGATTCCCTTGAGCTTCAAGCAAAATTCCATGAAATGGTAAGTGCTGGAGCTCCCGATGTTTTACTCATGATGCAGCATCCACACGTATTCACATTGGGCAGAAGAGGCCGTAAAGAAGATGTATTGATAAGTCGGGAAAAGATGTTAGAACTAGGAATAGAGGCTTTTGACACTGAACGTGGGGGAGAGGTCACTTACCACGGACCTGGACAGCTGATTGTGTACCCGATAATAAATCTCAGAAGACTAGGCGGTATAGGTCCCACCGAGTATGTTAGGAAGCTCGAGCAATCTATATCTCAATTCCTAACTCTCTATGATATCGAAGTAAATACAGATGAGAAACCTACAGGCGTTTGGATAGGGGACCACAAAATTGCATCAATTGGTGTAAGAATCAGCAGAGGTACAACTTCACACGGGTTTAGCTTAAACATATCCAACGATTTATCATATTTCGAACACATAATCGCCTGTGGTATTCCCGAATCAAAGAATACTTCTTTATCAAGTCATATTGGGACGCCAATTTTAATAGAAGACACACTACAACCAGTAGCAAAATTTATCACTGAAAAATTTCACTATGAGCTTGATTGGAAGGAATATCCCTCTAGTTTTTAATTTAACTTGGGAGGATCTGCTTTCCCAGTTACCAAAAATATCACTCTTTCAGCAATATTTGTGGTTCGGTCCGCCACTCTTTCCAAATCATGGGCTACCCATAGAAGATAGGTGGCCCTTTGTATAGTAGTTGGATCCGCCAACATGAAAGTTAGAAGTTCCCTATAAACCTGATTATAAATTTCATCTACTTCATCATCGTCTTCCCAGACCTTATAAGCAGCTTCAACATCACGATTAACATATGAATCTATGCTTCTTCTTAGCATGTCTGCGGATTTATCAGCCATCCTTGGTATATCTATAAGAGGTTTTAGTGGCGCCACATCACCCATTAACAGACTGATTTTCGCTATGCCTTCAGCATAATCACCCATTCTCTCCAACTCATTAGCCACCATCATCGCAGCTATGATAAATCTCAAATCAACGGCCATAGGAGATTCTAAAGCGATCAACTCTATACAAAAATCTTCTATGGATTGTTGTTTTGCATCAATCGCGTCATCATCATCAATAACTCTCTGCGAAGATTCTAAGTCTCTATTTTTTAGCGCATCTACGGAGCTAAAAATAGACTTCTCAACCATACTTGAAAGTTGCACTACCTCATCTTGCACAAATTGTAGATTCCTTTCAAAATCTTCTCTTGGCATAGAATCACCCCCTTTACAACTAGCTGAATCGACCCGTTATGTATTCCTCAGTTCTTTTATTACTTGGATTAGTGAATATTTTTTGTGTGTCATCATGTTCTACCAAATAGCCTGAACGATTATCTCCAACCATAAAGAAAGCAGTTTCATCAGAAACGCGAGCTGCTTGTTGCATGTTATGCGTAACTATGACAATCGTGTATCGAGTTTTTAACTCACGAACCAAATCTTCAATTGCCAAAGTGGCTATGGGATCCAGGGCAGATGCAGGTTCATCCATCAAAAGAACCTCCGGTTCAACAGCCAATGCTCTCGCTATGCAAAGTCTCTGTTGCTGACCACCAGAGAGGGCGAACGCACTATCATGTAACCTATCCTTAACCTCTTCCCATAAAGCCGCCTTATGCAGAGAACTCTCGACGGCTTCATCCATATCGCCTGTATAACCATTAACTTTTAGGCCGAATGCTACATTCTGGTATATCGATTTAGGAAACGGATTGGGTTTCTGGAACACCATTCCTATTCTCGACCGTATTTCCGTAGCATCTACGTTATCAGAATATATATTAAAGTTCTCAAACAAAACCTCACCCTTTACAGAAGCACCTACTATCAGGTCATTCATTCGATTCAAACACCTCAGATAAGTACTTTTACCACATCCGGAAGGACCAATTAGGGCCGTGACAGTATTACGTTTCATTTCCATGTTCACATCCCGAACAGCCAAGAAATCTCCATAATAAACATTTAAATTTTTAGCTGTTAAAACTACTTCAGGATTCTCAACAGAACCCTCTTGAGAAGATATTTCAGTCCCCATTTATTAAATTATTCCTCTGACCTGATCTGGTATCTATTTCGTAAAAACACAGCTATAGCATTCATGGTTAACAAAATCACCAACAATACAATTATCCCAGCTGCTGCCAACCCTCTAAAGTCCTCTTGAGGTCTTGAGACCCAGTTATATATTTGAATTGGCAAAACAGTAAATCTCTCCATTGGATGTCCAGGTACAAATGTAAGGTAAACCAAGGCACTAATCGCTATTACCGGAGCGGCTTCACCAATTGCCCGGGACATAGCTAAAATAGTACCCGTTAATATACCCGGTACTGCTGAAGGAAGAACAACACCTTTAATTACCTGCCATTGATCAGCGCCCATCGCATAAGCTGCTTGCCTATAGGAGTCTGGCACAGCCCTAATAGCTTCCCTTGATGAGAGTATCACTATTGGTAGGACAAGTAATGAAAGCGTCATCGCACCAGCCAATATACTTCTGCCAAGTTCAAACCATGTCACAAACAAGGCCAAACCAAGAAGTCCATATACTATAGAAGGCACTCCAGCTAGATTAGATACATTGATTTCTATGATACGAGTGAAAAGATTACGAGGGGCGTATTCTTCAAGATAGATAGCTGCACCTACACCTACGGGAACAGTAAAGAATGAGGTCAGCACCATTAACCAAATGGTTCCCATCAAAGCCGGAAACAACCCTGCCTCATCAGGGTGCCTTGAAGGATAATCAGTAATAAACTGCCAGTTGAGCCAAGGTAAACCATTCGTTACAACTTCAAACACAAGAACACTAAGGCCCAAAATACCAACACAAACGGAAGATAGAAAAAGTATATATAAAGCTCCTCCAACAGCGCGTCGAAAATTCCTACGAGGAGCTAATCGGCGTGAAGAATCTCCAATCACCTGACGCATATTAATATTCCTCTCTGAATTTACGCACTATCCAAAACCCCAATAAATTCATGGTCAATGTCATCAAGAATAATAGAAGGCCCACTGCGAATATTGTGTTGTACTCCAGAGACCCAACAGGAGCTTCGCCAAGACTTAATTGCACTATATACGCTGTCATTGTCTGAACGCTTTCCATAGGATTGAAACTCATACTAGGGGTAGCTCCGGCAGCTATAGTGACTAACATCGTTTCCCCAACGGCTCTAGATATTGCAAGAATGAAAGCAGCAATGATCCCTGAAAGCGCCGCCGGTACTACAACTCGAAGACTAACTTCATACCTAGTAGCTCCTAGCGCATAGGCACCTTCTCGTAAACTTCTTGGTACAGACATCATTGCATCTTCACTTAGTGAAGAGACCATTGGAATTATCATGACCCCCATGACAAGACCTGCACTTAGAGCGTTAAAGATTATCAAGTCATCAAAAACTATCTGAAGCAATGGGGTTACGAAAGTTAATGCAAAATACCCATAAACAACAGTAGGTATACCAGCAAGAACCTCTAAAATCGGTTTAACAACTCTTCTTAACTTGTCTGGCGCATATTCTGAAAGAAATATTGCCGTCATCAATCCTACTGGTAAAGCCACAGCAGCAGCAATTAACGTAACAAGTAAAGTTCCTGACACTAAAGGCAGAACACCATATGACCTAGGCTTTAATATCGGAGTCCATCTAGTTCCTGTTAGAAATTCCCAAACTGAAATTTCACCAAAAAAACTTGAAGCTTGATATATAAGTGTAAATAATATCCCCGCTGTTGTGAGAATCGAGACAGAAGCACATGCGAAAAATATCCACTTGACTATTATTCCTTCCAGTCGAAGAGATCTACCCCTTCTAGTGCTAAATCTTTCATCCATTACAGGAAATTCCTATGATTTAAGGTCATTTTATAGGTAACTCTAAACTAACTGATTTCAGTCTCAGTGTATTTTCATGAAGAGGTCGACGATATGATACATACCAGAGTGCCAATCCTACATTACAAAAACTTATAATTAACTCAATTTATTTGTATAGCAAATCCTTGTTATTTTCATAGACGCTGGTATCTGAGGCTACATATCCAACTTCGTTAGTCAATTCAGGACCATGTTCCATGTAAAAATCTACAAATGCTTTCACTTCTGGTCTCAAAAGGCTCCCTGTATTCACATATATGAACAATGGTCTAGAAAGAGGGCTGTACTCACCAGACGGAATAGTTTCTAGACTCGGTAAAACACATCCAGAACCACTATCAACAGCAACAAGTTTCAACTTGTCCTCATTTTCACGGTAATATGAGTATCCGAAATACCCAAGTGATCCTTTATCTCCTGTAATCCCTTGTACGAGAACATTATCGTCCGCAGAAGCTGTGTAGTCAGCTCTCGACAATTGAGCTTCACCCATAATTTCTTCCGTGAAATAATCAAAGGTCCCAGAGTCAGTATCTGGACCGTATAGACGCATCTTTTCATCTGGGAATCCTGCCCTTACCTCACTCCAATTATCAATCTTTGAACCAGGTTCCCAAATCTTTCTAAGTTCTTCAATAGTCAGGCAATCAACAAAATCATTCTTCGGGCTAACTATTACTGACAAGCCATCAGTGCCAAGCCTAAGCTCTACATACTTGATGCCATTCTCTTCGGCTTTGGCTATTTCATTTTCCCTAATTGTTCGCGAGGCATCAGAAACATCTGTCTCGCCTCTGTAGAATCTTTTGAAGCCTCCCCCAGTACCAGACACTCCCACATTAACCCTGACTTTTGGATACAACTTGTTGAATTCCTCAGCCACTGCTTCGGAAATCGGATAAACCGTGCTTGATCCATCAACCTCCACTGTACCATTCATTTCTGCATCACCAGTAGCAGATTGCGAAGTCAAAACTTGCACGTAAGTGGACTGAGATGACGGCATAGTGGCTGACATTTCCGAACTATCAACTGGATCATTATCGCCACAGGCAGCAATAACGATTAGTAACGAAATAATCAATGCACCCATTAACAGCGTCATCCACCGCTTGTTTTCAATCAAAGTTATCATTCTATTTTTAGATCTCCTGGTCTATCCTTTATTAGGAATCCCTTTTCATTCTTTCAACTGACTATTTATATCACCGCTATTCAAATCTCTCGATAGCTTAATTTCTCCTGAATTTTTCTAAGTACCGTTTACCTTTCTAAAATTCAGGACAGAAAAACTCTATCTCTTCTACATAACGAATAATATGGATTAATACTAAAGTCTGTTCTTTAACATTAAATTAACGGGAGATTAAAGTGCCTTTAGACGGAATCGAACTTAGTAGATTATGACCTTTCGTTAGTCAGACAAGAATAACAACAAATCCAATTATCTCTATGGCATCAATATTAGAAGATAAAATCGTCAGACTAAGCTAATCTAGAATCAAGCGTTTGGAATAGTAAAATAAAAAGTGCTTCCTTCGCCCTCTACACTTTCCACAGAGACTTCCCCCCCATGAGCTTGAACCAAGTGCTTCACAATTGACAAACCCAATCCAGTTCCTTTATCTCTACGTGAACGATCCACTTTGTAAAATCTTTCAAAAACATGAGCTATATGTTCTGCCGGTATCCCTGATCCTGAATCTGAAACTGAAACCATAATATGTCCATTCTCAACAGGATTTGCATTTACCTCAATTTCACCCGAAAGAGGGGTGAATTTAGATGCATTTTGCAATAAATTCTGCAAAATCTGTACTAACTTGTTTTCTTGGCCTAAAACGATAATTCCATTATCAAATGCCAATTCAATATTTGGAATATTACCCTGATTTTGTTGGTTTAAATTAAAAATTGTGTCCTTCACTACTTTATGAAGATTGACGGGCCTTATATCAACAACTTCCTGACCACTTTCTATTCGTGAAAGTTCTAGAAGTTCATTAACCATGGACGTCATACGTTCGATTTCCCCATTAATTCTTCCAATAAAATCCAATGCAGTCTTGGAATCATTAAGAGCTCCATCTTCTAGAACCTCGACCATTGCCCTTATTGAAGTGATAGGGCTCCGAAGTTCATGAGAAACATTACTCACAAATTCTTTTCTAGAAGTCTCGACCTGCCTAACGTCAGTAAGATCGTGGATAGTGAGTAGCACTCCACGTTCCCCACCAGGTCCAAGAGGCGTTGCTGTTACACTTAGTGACTTTCTTACTTCCGGAACCTCTACTTCAGACATCATCAGGTAACCAGTGTCGGAACATCGATGCGCCAATTGAAGAATCTCGAAATCTCTAACAACCTCTGCAATCCTCAGTCCAACTGCTTCAGACGGTACGACATTCAGAAGATTCCCTGCGGTCTCATTAAAAACCGTGATTTCGCCCTCACGATCCATAGATATAACCCCGTCAGCCATAGTATTTAGAACTGCAGATAACATGTCTCTTTCTGACGAGAGAGTTTCCACGGTGACCGATATAGTATCCGCCATATTATTGAAAGCTAGGGCGAGATCTGAGGTCTCATCATTAAATGTTGTACGTACCCTATGACTCAATTCCCCAGATTGTATTCTAGAGGCTCCATCTGCAAGAATTCGTATAGCCCTATCTGTTCTCCTAGCGATATAGAAACTTAAAACAACAGATAACAAACTTACGAAAATACCGAATATCAAGACTGTCACTACAATCAGGTCGATATCTTCCTTCCCAATCATGCTTGAAGCGAATACGACAACGATACTTATAGCTACAAAAATGAGAATCGTGTATGGAAATGCTATTCTCCATTGTAGGGAATTCAAATTCATTCACAGATCCTTTTCAACAATCGTATTTAAGAGTCTGGTTCTCTTCTATCCATCAAATCTATAGCCTACACCCCGTATAGTCACTATTCTTGAAGGCTTACCCGGATCGACTTCTATTTTTTCTCTAATCCACCTTACATGCACATCAACAGTTCTAATGTCACCTATATATTCATGATCCCAAAGGCGTTCCAATATCTGATCACGTGTAAAAGCTCTGCCTTTGCTTGATACCAACATAACAAGCAAATCAAATTCACGGGGCTTCATTTCAAGATTCTCACCATTCAATCTAATAACATGTTTGGTTAAATCTATCTCCAGATCGCCAGATTTGATAATCTCTTTACTAAGAGAAGGAGTGTTTTCAGAAGCAGTGAGCGAACGCCTGCGCAAGGAATTTCGAACCCTAACAACCAACTCCCTCATGCTAAAGGGCTTGGTAATATAATCATCTGCTCCAATCTCAAGACCTACTACTCTATCAATCTCCTCAGCCTTAGCAGACAACATAAAAACAGGTAAGTCCATATCCTTCCTGAGCATTCTACAAACTTCAAAACCGTCTATCTTGGGAAGCATTACATCCAACACCACTAAGTCTGGTGCTAATTCCCTAGCCATCTCTAGACCTTTTTCACCGTCCTCCGCTCCATAAACATCAAAACCTTCACTGGTTAAACTATATTTAATAGCTTCCAAGATATTCTCTTCATCTTCAACTACGAGAATTTTTTCTCTTGCCACTAACTACTCCCTAAAATTTATTGTAGCTCTTATTCAATTCGAACATTTAATGGATAATTTTTAAAGTTTATAGTCATAAAATTCATAGACTACGCCGACACAATACCAACTAATAATTATTAGTTCACAAGATGAGCATAGCGTCCCCAAAACTATAAAATCTATATTCATTCTGAACAGCATCCTCATAAGCTTTCATGATCAACTCACGACTTGAGATGGCACTCGTCAACATTAATAAAGTAGATTTAGGCAAGTGAAAATTGGTAATCAAGTTATCTACAATTTTGAACTTATAGCCCGGGGTGATAAATATGTCTGCCCAACCTGATCCTGCTCTCAACAAAGATCCTCTCTGTAGATTCGCAGCGTTCTCCAAGAGTCTGACAGCCGTAGTTCCAACCGAAAATATTCTCCTGCCATCTAACTTCGCTTTATTTATAGTTTCGGCAGATTCAGAAGATAACTCCCAAAACTCTGAATGCATTTCATGCTTCTCTGGATCTTCAGTTTTTATCGGTCTGAAAGAATCCCATCCAACATGAAGAGTTACAAAAACAATCCTGACGCCTTTCTCTCGAATTTTGGACAGGAGATCCTTTGTGAAATGTAGTCCGGCTGTTGGAGCAGCAATACTTCCTTCTCTGTGTGAATATACTGTCTGATATCTTTCGGGGTCTTCAACTCGTTTCTTTATATATGGAGGCAGAGGAACAACGCCTATATCATTAATTTTTTCATCATCGTCTAACCTAACTATTCGGGTACCTGAATTTTCGACCTCAATCACTTCACCTTCAATCGAATCTCCCTCTGATCCTATTACAAACTTTGAACCTGCCCGCATTCTGCGACCAGGTTTCACAAGAGACCTCCAGACATTTTTCTGCAACTGTGAAAGCAATAAAAGCTCGACCTCATGTCCTCGAACATCTTCTTTGCCGTAAAGACGAGCTGGAATAACCCTACTATCGTTAAATACCATCACATCGCCCTCTATCAAGTATTCCAATATATCGAAGAAATGACGGTGTTTAATTTCTCCAGATGTTCTATCTAAAATCATTAATTTCGAATGATCTCTTGGTTCAATAGGAGTCTGTGCTATCAAAGATTCAGGTAAAAAATAATCGAAATCTGTTGTTTTCAATATTATCCTTCCGAGGAGACAAGATTACTAAATCTTTAAACTAGTTACCTAGTAATGGTAACCAACGAAATCCAAAATTAGAAATTCGTTGATAAAATAGGTATAGCATCAAGGTAAAACTAAATCACATAGAACCTGTGAAGGATATATATGATTCTCATCAGAATAGTTCTTTTCCTGTGTGACGCAATCAAAGATTTCACGCACAAGAATTGCCAGTATATGGCAGCCGCTATAGCTTTCTACACGCTTTTCTCTATGTTTCCACTAGGTTTGGCAGTCATATCAGCCATAGGTTTCTTGGTAGATCCGGGAACAGAAAAATCAGAACTTGCGAAAGATATAGCAGACGTTCTTCCAGTATCAAGTGAACTTATCGGGACAACAATGGAAGGTATTGTCAGTGCCAGGACTATCACCGGCATAGCAAGCTTCCTGGGATTAGTATGGACTTCTTCAGCTGCATTTGCCGCAGTAAGGAAAGGTATTAACGCGGCATGGGGGATAACAACCCCCAGAAACTTTATAAGGGAAAGACTCATAGACATCGGACTCGTTTTTGGAGCAGGCTTATTGGTGCTACTCATCTTATTCACTGCTCCGATAATAGGTGTAATAAGAGAGATAGTTGAAATCTACACTCCAGAAGGGGAAATACCGGGAGACTTAGTGTGGAACCTTATAAGCAGACTTGTATCGCCGTTACTCGCATTCATATCAATCTTGACCCTTTACAGGTGGCTCCCAAATACCAAGGTGCAGATCATATACGTTATACCTGGAGCTCTTGCGGCGGCACTATGTTTCATAGGTGCACAGCTAATATTTATCTGGTACGTTAGCACTTTCCCAATATACAACCTTGTGTACGGTTCTGTTGGAGCATTAATGGCTTTGCTTGTCTGGATCTATATATCTGCATTGTTGCTCTTATTTGGTGCACAAATTACCTCGATGTTACACGAATACGCTACTAATCCAAGAAGGGAAATTGGTACGAAAGGTTTTTGGTCAGGATTCGCGAGAGTGAGAGTGAAAGTTGTTCAAATTCCGTTACGAGAGTAATAAATCAAGTCTGCCAACCTTGGTATATACAGTCATTTTCTCTTTATTTATATTGGCCGGATGCTCTCAGGAAACAACTTCCGAAACCACAGTTTCCTTACCAGGGTCCAACTCAGTTACCGCTGTAAATATACAAAACGATACCTCTGCTACTGTTAAGTTTCTACCAGATATAGCCGACATTGTAGAAACAGCAAAACCTTCAGTAGTTTCCATATCCGTTGAAATGCTATCCAAGGGGCCTTTTTTCTCATTCAAAGACGAAGGATCTGGTACAGGATTCATTGTTCGAGAAGATGGCTATATAGTCACAAATTTCCACGTCGTATACGGTTCCCAAAATATAGAAGTAGCTCTAAGTGACGGCAGAACATATTCAGCAAAAGTAGTTGGCTTGGATCGTTTAACTGATATCGCCGTCATTAAAATCGGGGCCGACAATTTGCCCGTGATTCTTCTAGATGATTCTGACAGTTTAAGAACTGGGGATTGGGTGATCACCGTAGGAAATGCCTTAGCTCTAAAAGGAGGTCCAAGCGTAACATTCGGAATTATTAGTGGTCTCGGTCGCACGATTAGAACCTCTGGTGGAGATCTCTACGACATGATCCAAACCGACGCAGCAATTAATCAAGGTAATAGCGGGGGACCATTATTAAACCTAGATGGGAAAGTCATAGGAATTAATACTGCTGTTCATAGCCAAGCACAAGGTATAGGTTTTGCCGTATCCTCAAATATAGCTCAACCAATAATAGAAAGCCTTACGGATAAGGGAAAAGTAGAAAGACCATTAATTGGTCTAAGTGGCGTTACCTCAAGCTCAGCTATAACATTCCGATACGATCTTGGAATATCTGAAGGTGTACTTGTGACATACGTGCAAGAAGATGGTCCTGCTGACAAAGCTGGAATAAAAATCATGGACGTTATAACTGGTATAGATGGGACTAGAATCAAAGATATGGCCGAGTTCCTAAGTATTCTTTGGAGTTATAAAGCTGGCGATACCGTGACCGTAGAATACATATCTAGCAGATCTCCGAACACCAGTCTTGTTACCCTGACAGAGAGAACTGACCCATAGTAATATCTGGAACAGTTCCAGACACGATCGCCATTGATCCAAATGCAAATTGTGAAACATATACGTCCTCTAACCCACATACTTCCATTTGGGAGGACAATTCAACTGAAGTCATAAACCCTTGAACAGATTCGGGCAAATAAGAATATGCCGCCTTCTCTCCAGCAAACATGGCCCCCAAAATAGGGGTTACGTTACAAAAATACAGAGGGAAAAACCTAGACATGATCTTGCCTCTTGGCTTGACGATTTCTAATACAACAACCTTGCCACCAGGTTTTACGACCCTTTTAATCTCTGCCAGTGCACGTGGAAGATCTACAAAATTTCTAACCCCAAACCCAATAGTTGCACAGATAAACGAATCTGTATTGAAAGGCAGACTATGAGCATCACTGACTACAGGATAAAATTTATTTTCTAGAGAATTATTTGAGGCTTTCACTACTCCAACATTTAACATTTCTCTAGAGAAATCTGCGGCAACTACTGAAGATACTTCTTGTTTTTTGCATAGTTCAAAAGAAATGTCTCCAGTGCCCGCAGCTACATCTAGAGCTACCCCAGTTAAATTACCAACTGCATGGTTAACTGCTTTCTTCTTCCAACTGTGATGCCTGCCCAGCGTCATAATTGTATTTAGAGAATCGTAGCGGGTAGATATACGGTCAAACATACGGGTAACGTACTTTGAACGTTCTTGCCCTTTTAACTGTGCCAAAACTTATCACTCTTTGTATTTTTTATAAATCCCAAACTTTGAGAGAGTTCAGATGCGATCTCACTGGCAAGCGCAGAGGGGTAACCATTCCTTTCTGAAACAATTTGGCCTGAAACAGAATGTAGATATACTCCCAATACTGATGCATCTTCCAATGTCATTCCCTGAGCAATAAATCCAGCAATAATCCCTGCCAAAACATCCCCAGTTCCAGCGCTCGCCATAGCAGGATTAGAAGCATCATTCACCCATGAAGTTCCATTTGGGGTCGAAATTATTGTGTTCGCCCCTTTTAGTACCACGACTTTATTCCATTTTTGAGCGTAAGTCCTGCTTATTTCTAGCCTGTCGGATTGAATACTAGTAGTAGATAATCCGGTCAATTTCGACATCTCGCCTGGATGAGGTGTCAAAACAGCATTTTCTTGTAATCTTTCCCACCATCCTGAAAATCCAGAAAGAATATTTAAAGCATCTGCATCTACTACCAGTGGAGGTAAATTCGACGAAGACAACAATAATGAATCTACAAGAATACGAGTTTGGCGTGACAAGCCAAGACCACAACCTACCAGCATTGAAGAATAAGATTCCATGGAGTGCAAGATTAATCTCGCTGAAAGCCACCCATCTTCAAGATCATAGGTTTTTTCATTAAGTGGTATTAATGTACATTCCGGAATTTGTTGATTTACAGAATCAGCAACTGATCTTGGGGCGGAGCAGGTTACCAATCCAGCGCCAACTTTTAAAGCAGCTCTAGCAGCTAATGCGGGAGCCCCCCTGTATCTATCCGAACCACCAACAATCATAGTTTTCCCAAAAGTGCCTTTATTCGCATCCAATGGACGTTTTGGAATCAATGAACAAATATATTCCCGATGCATTAAATTAGTTTTAAGTTCACTTCCAATTCCTTTAGGTATTCCTATATCAATCACATTTACTTGGCCAGACGAAACTGAACCTGGGTAAGTGAAGTTTCCAGTTTTGGGAAAACCTAGAGCCATTGTCACATCCGGAATTAGTGTATGCGGATCAACTGAACCGGTTTTAGGATCCAACCCAGTCGGAGTATCTACGGCTACAATCCTCGCTTCTTTAGAAACAAATTCCTTAACATAAGATAAATATGTTGTGAATGGATCTGACAATCGACGTGAGACACCTGTTCCTAAAATTGCATCAATTAACAAATGTGTTGAAGAAACTAAACCTCGAAAATACTCTCGGGTATTATCGACTTTAGAGATGGCAATAACATCCACACCACTCTCCACAGCATCATTTATCCACTCGTCACTCAATCTATTGGTAAACAACAAGGCTGTGACATTTCCACCCGAATTTGATAAGTGTCTTGCTACTATAAGACCATCAGTGCCGTTGTTACCAGAACCTATCAACGCCAGTATGTTCATACCACTGGGTGTGCCGAATTTCGCAGTAATTGCATCCGCTATTCCAATACCCGCATTGTGTAGCAAATCGTCATTGGATACACCCTGAATCATACTCTGGGCTTCTATATCACCCATTTCCTCTGGGGTAACAATTTTCATAGAAGAACTCCATAATCGCAAATCAGGATAATCTGGATAGAGATTTTAGGTGACTTTTCCTAAGCTGGTACAACCCATACAATCGTTGCAACTTTAATACTGAAAACAAGATCGCCGTTACGAGTTCCAACCGTAATCACTCCTCTGGCTCTCGAGGCATCTTTTATGTCAATGGACATTCCAGGCATAAAGCCATTATCTACAAAGTAAGACAACAGCTCTGAATCATCCTCTGGAATCCTATCCACTAAATATTTCTTCGAGACCTCAGCTTCACTGAGCCTCACTATTGTAGAAATTGGCTTATAAGAACTCCCAGGAATTGGATGTCCGAAAGGACAAGTAGTTGGATACTCAAGAATCTCTACAATTTTCTGTTCCAAATAAGGTGAAACAGCATGCTCCAGCCTATGCGCCTCCTCATGGGCTCTTTTAAGATCTACTTTCAAAACATCGACTGCTAACCTCTCAGCCAATCGGTGACGCCTAACCATACTCTCTGCCGAACGCCTACCCTCTTTTGTCAGAGATACTTCTTTGGTGGAAGTTAGAGTAACGAGCTTTTCCTTGATCATACGCCTGATCATGGCACTAACAGATGGAAGAGAAGTGCCTAGGCCTTCAGCCGATGGTAGACTTTTGAAATGTTCAGAGAGTTGTACAGGGGTTACTTTTATTTCTTGTTCCTGTAATCTTAAAATCGACAGAAGATAGTTTTCCATAGCCATGGAAAGTCGGTTCTCTTTACCATGGTGATCGTGGCGGACATTATCTAACACTGAGGACAATACTTATTTCTCCATATCACCAAGCGAATAAGCTCATGCAATTTCCATGTTAAAGCAATCTACTACCTCTTGGTGTACTGCTTTGCTTTTCTCGCCCTTTTCAAGCCTGGTTTTTTCCGTTCCTTAACTCTTGCGTCCCTAGTTAACAATCCTGCCTTCTTAAGCTCAGGCCGATATCTCCCTTCCTCAATCTCTGCAAGGGCACGTGCAATTCCATGTCTCAACGCCCCAGCTCTTCCATTCACACCTCCCCCTGATACTTTGGCTACAACACGAAATTTTCCTTGCGTATTAGTAACTGTAAATGGTTCATTTACAATCTGCTGCCAAATGCTATACGGAAAGGCGTCCTCCATGAGCTTTTCATCAACCACTATGGGCCCTGAGTCCGAATATAACCTAACTTGAGCCACGGCTGTTTTTCGCCTTCCAACCGCATATGTGTAACGTTGATCCACCACTGAATTTCTCCTAATAACCTATTTAATTAGAGTCGTTATTTGTACTTTCCGAGTCTGAAGCTGATACTTGAGCTTGATGTGGGTGGGTTTCGCCGGAATATATCTTTAGTCTTCCTAGCATCCTTCTACCTGGAATGTTTTTTGGCAACATCCCTTTCACTGACTGTTTCAATACTCGTTCAGGATGACTTTCAAGCATTTCCTTCAAGCTACTTTCTTTAAGTCCCCCATGATATCCACTATGGCGATAATACTTTTTCTGCTCCAACTTAGCACCGGTAACCGCTATTTTCTCAGCGTTCACCACTACTACATAGTCTCCTGTATTTACATAAGGAACATATGAGGGCCTGTGCTTACCTTGGAGTAATGATGCTATCTCAGTACTCAAACGCCCCAACGTTTTTCCATCCGCATCAATAACATGCCAATCCGGGTGGAGTTCAGACACCTTTGGCTGATACATTCTCTGCCTAATTGCCATTTTCATTAACCTCTACTGTTAAATCCTATTAAAGAACCTTCAAAATATACGCTGACTAAACCAGATTCATTCGGGATAGGTGTCTAAGAAATATCCGTTTTCTGGATACTTGACCTTCACCAGACACAAACCCCTAGCAGGTAGTGAATGTGCTACCTCATTACTGTTGTTATTTAGTAAATCCCTTAAGCTCTCCAAGGACAATAATCCTTTTCCCAAATCCACCAATGCTCCCACCATTCTACGAACCTGATGAGGTAAAAACGCGTTCCCCTCAACGATGTATTCCAATTTATCTCCAGTTTTTTCTATCTCTGACTTCATGATCTCTCGACTAGCTGACAATATATTTGTATTTCCTATACCTGCAAATAAACTGAAATCATGAACCCCCAAATACATCCGAGCCCCCAATTCCATCGCGCTTAAATCCAAGTGCCTCTTAATCCGGGTCTCAAATCTCCTATTCAATGGAGATCCAAAAATGGAATTTATTATCCTGTACTTATATACCCTTGCGATGGCATCTTTCCTTGGATGGAATGTTTCCTTGGTTACCCACGTTCTTTTGACTTGGATATCGTCTGGCAAATGATAATTTAATCCATTCAAAATCATCTTCAAGTCCACATCACCAGAAGAATTAAATGCCACTACCTGTCCAGTCGCATGAACACCTGCATCCGTCCTACCTGCCGCACTCACCCTTACAAATTTCCCTGTAAGACTCTTTATTGAATTTTCAATCTCCCCCTGTATAGTCGAAACGCTAGGCTGATACTGATACCCATGGTATTTCGTTCCTTCATATTCTATTTCCAATGCTATTTTTTCTGTCATGTAACCGGAATGTTAGAAATCTTTTCTAGATCCCTATATTTCTACTCAACTAGTTCTAAGACAGACATCTCCGAGGCATCTCCTCTACGAGGTCCTATCTTGGTTATCCTTGTGTACCCTCCATTCCGACTTTCAAATCTAGGGCCAAGCTCGTCAAAGACTTTTTTAACCACGACTTCGTCAGTAAGCAATGCTGAGGCTTGTCTTCGATGATGAAGTTGTCCTTTTTTACCCAGTGTTATAACTTTTTCTACGAGTTTCCTAACTTCTTTTGCCTTACTATCAGTAGTTTTGACAGACTCATGACGGATTAAATCTGTAGCCATGTTTCTCAACATGAGCATCCTGTGGGCCGTGGGCCTCCCTAGCTTTCTCCCACCAATCCTGTGTTTCATGATGAATTCTCCTAATTTCTCTTACGAATCTGATTCAGTTCCAACATCTTCCGAAACACTATCTGAACTGTCATTCTCAGGGTCTAAGTGATCGGGAAGAATACCCAATTCTCGAAACTTATCGTAGAGCTCGTTATAAGATTTCTCACCAAAATTTCTTATCTTGAGGAGATCTTCTCGATTTTTTTCCATAACTTCTCCAACCTTGTCCAAACCAGCACGCTTCAAACAATTCAAAGTTCGAGAAGAAAGATCCAACTCTTCCACAGTCATATTGTAATTTTCAGCAGGTATCTCGAGTGAAATCCCCTCAGAACCTTCTGCTGCTGCTTTTTCTACATTTGCAAAGAGAAAAAATTGATTGACCAACATATTGGCAGCTTCTGCCAACGCCTCAATGGGGAAAGTTGAGCCATCAGTCCAAACCTCTAGAACAAGCTGTTCATAATCAGTTCGATGGCCCACCCTTGTTTGCTCAATCGTATAATTCACCTTTCTTACGGGCGTAAACACTGAATCTATCGGAATAGTTCCAATTGCTAAACCTTCACTACTATCTGCCACCTTATAACCCTTTCCATGCCCTATATTAAGTTCCATAATGAGCTCAGCATCATCGGAATTAAGAGTTGCTATATGCTGCTCAGGATTAACTACTTTATAGTCAGCAGACCCAATAATGTCGGCCGCAGTTACAGCACCCTCACCCTTGGCTTCTATTCTCAATTTACCAGGGGTTTCGTTCGAGGATTCCGACCTTATCCTGATATTTTTAACGTTAAGAAGAATCTCTGCAACTTCCTCTTTAACATTTTCGATAGTCATATATTCATGAAGAACATTTTCTATTTTCACCCAAGTCACTGCGGTCCCTGGAAGAGAATTATATAAAACTCGCCTTACTGGATTACCTAAAGTAACTCCATATCCCGGCTCCAGAGGGCCGACTAAAAATTTACCGTACGTGTCGGAAGACTCTGCTACCGATATTGTTGGATTCGGGATAACAACTTCCTCCACATCAGGTCCATCTAGAATTGATATGTCCGAATAGTCCATTGCCATTGTCATTTAAGGTTGCCTCCTAACACATTATTTAGAATAAAACTCAACTATCTGAGTCGTATCTATTTCAGGCTCTCCATCCTCAGCCATGGGTTCTGTAACCACAGTAGTTGACATTTGTGCCTGTTCCAAATCAATCCAATGAGGGGTAGGGATAGTTTTACAGTTACTCTGTGCAATTTCAAAGAGTGACGTCTTCTTACCCTTTTCAGTCCATTCTATTTTATCGCCCTGTGATACTTGGAAAGAAGGAATGTTGACCTTTCTACCATTTACTATAAAGTGCCCATGGTTCACAGCTTGCCTAGATTGCCTTCTAGTCAAAAACATCCCTGTTCTATAGAGAACATTATCAAGTCGTCTTTCCAACAGAGCCATTAGATTATCGCCGGTAATTCCATCTTGAATCTGGGCTTTGTCGTAATAGTTCCTGAATTGTTTCTCCAAAACACCATAAAGAAATTTCGCCTTTTGCTTTTCTTTTAGTTGCAATCCATAAGCTGAAGTTCTTCGTCTTCTAACAAATCCCTGATTAGCGCGCTTGTCTTTTCTTGCACCATAAACCCCATAAGACTCCAGACCCAAGGTTCTGAGCTTCTTTTGTATTGGTCCTGTATATCTAGCCATGTTCACTTAAATCTTGAAAATATCTCAAGATTCCTCTCCGATGTTTAATAATTACTTAATTTATTTTCTAAATGAGTCACTTACGTTTGATAACCAATTTCGCTGGAAAGTTGTCCTTCGTCAAATCCTTCTATTCTTACTCGAGTATCAAAATATATTAAGGTAACGGCAACAGCAGATATAACTACTGCCACTGTATTGGCAACTAGGCTGAGAAAATATTGAATTACCAGTGCCAACATTGATACTCCTCCCGCAACTGGACTAGCCATAAACAAAGTTGGGGTCGATATCAAAACTGTAATACCTAACATAATAAGAACAATAAGGCTCATAGCACCCAGAATTCTTATCCAGTTAACTTTTACTAGTTGGAAGCTACGAATCAGAGCTGAAGTATATTTTTTCCTCTCATACAAAGCCACGGGCAATGCAAAAGAAGCCATCAAAAGAAAGGCCAACGAAGCAACTGCAGGGATTATGAGAGCTATTCCGATCAACCCCAAAGCAAGACAAATAGTTAAAACGAAAGATAAGAAAAATAGAGAATAAATTCTCCATGAAACGCGTTGAAAGCAATCTTTTATATTGATATTACCTGTCACCATTTGCTGACCGGTTGCCACTGAAGACGCTGACCATACTGCAGTTGTAGAAACCAAAGTCACAATCGCAACTGCAATGTAAAATATGACAGCAGACCCAGGAATAGATCCGTCTGAAACATATTGTTGCAAACTTGTTCGGGGGCCCAAAAAAGTGATCAAATTAGCAGGCGCAAACACCATTAAAGAAATCAATACATATTCACGGAACCCTTTGCCAAAAGCAGCAAAAGATTCATTTAATATATCGAATATACTCCGTTCCTTCATAGTCTTGCTATCTCTGTTCATACCCAATCTGATGATACCCAGATATTAGACCCTCCTCCGCTTTGGAGGCCTACATCCGTTATGCGGAATTGGAGTAACGTCTCTTATACTTGTAACCGAAATTCCAGCTGCTTGAATTGCCCTGATAGCAGCTTCTCTCCCAGCACCTGGTCCCCTAACAAAAGCGTCAACCTGTCTCATACCTTGTTCAATCGCCTTCTTAGCTGCATCCTCTCCCGCCCTTTGCGCAGCAAAAGCCGTAGACTTCCGGGATCCCCTAAATCCCGCCGTACCGGCACTTCCCCAAGCTACGGCGTTGCCTGTCTGGTCAGTCAAAGTAACTATCGTATTATTGAAGGTAGACTGGATGTATACCTTTCCTACAGGAACGGGTCCTCTATCCCTTTTTCTTGTTCTGGGCCTTCTAGCCATATCTATATCTCCAACTGTATCTCTATGAAATCTTCAAAACACTGAAGTCTCAGCTTTTACTATCTAGTAGTACTATGCTTCCTGGAAACAGCCATTCTCCGTCCCCTCTTAGCTCTAGCATTAGTTTTAGTTCTCTGACCTCTGACAGGTAAAGCTCTACGATGCCTACCACCTCTATAGCAACCAATATCTATTAGTCTTCTAATATTTTGGTTTACTTCCCGTCTCAAGTCCCCTTCCACTAATTTGTCTGAATCGATGATCTCTCTTATCTTGTTTAGTTGATCATCACCAAGATCATTTACACGTGGATTATCAAAAACTCCCGATTTCTCCAAAATATCTTTAGCCTGAAATGGCCCAATACCATAAATAGAAGTTAGGGCAGTTTCAACTCTTTTGTTATCAGGTATGTTTACACCAGAGACAATAGCCATATCAGATCACTATCCTTTTTATTATCCTTGTCGTTGCTTATGCTTGGGGTTTTCACAAATTATCATCGCACGACCCTTCCGCCTTATAACCCTGCATTTAGCACATCTAACTTTTATAGAGGCACTTACCTTCATCGATACCACTCCATGTAACTACGTTGTAAAACCAACCTAAAATCTTAAATTCTCTTATCGGAACCTATATGTAATCCTGCCTCTGGTGAGATCGTATGGAGATAAATCAACCAACACCCGATCCCCAGGCAACACTCTTATGTAATTCACCCGCAACTTTCCAGAAATATACGCCAATACCTCATGCCCATTGGCCAATTCAACTTTGAAAGACGCATTGGGCAGAGCCTCTTTAACTGTACCCTCAACTTCTATCGATTCATTTTCCTTTGGCATGTAACTCCTTATAAGCCAAATAGGGACCTATTTAAAAGGGACCAGGAGTGAGAATCTCCGGTCCATTTTCAGTCACCGCAATTGTGTGTTCATAGTGAGCAGACAATTCCCCATCGGCTGTAACTACAGTCCAACCATCATCCAATGCCTTTGTCTGCCATGTACCAACGTTAAGCATAGGTTCTATTGCCAGAGTCATTCCGACCTTCAGCTTCGGCCCTCTTCCCGGTTTCCCATAATTTGGAACTTGAGGCTCCTCATGTAAGGATCTTCCAATTCCATGACCGACGTACTCTCTAACTACAGAAAACCCTTCTGCCTCAGCGTAACTCTGGACTGCATGTGAAATGTCTGTGAGCCTAGCCCCTTCCTTTGCTTCTGAAATACCTTTTTCTAAAGCTATTTTAGTCGCTGATATAAGTCTCTCGGTCTCTTCTGAAACCTCCCCTACAGCTATCGTGAAGGCACTATCGCCGTGGAACCCTTCCACTATTGCTCCAAAATCTACACTTACTATATCCCCAGACTTAATTTTTCGATTACCTGGTATACCGTGAACTATTTCTTCATTGAAAGAGAAACATATTGTGGCCGGAAAAGGCTTGCTAGGTGTCGGTTTATAACCTTTAAAAGAAGGTATTGCACCATGCTTTCTTATCACTTCCTCCGCAACTGCATCCATCTCCATGCTGGTAACACCAGGCCTTATGGCATCTTTCACTGCCTGTTTAGCGGACGCAACTACTTTTCCCGCCTCTCTCATGAGATCGAGCTCTCTGGGTGACTTTATAGTTATTCCACTAGGGCTGTTAACACCCGTGTTCATGATTTTTTCCTATTTGAACCTTAATTAAAAAAGGCTGAACGCTCATTATACAACGCCACGAGATTCTATTCATCCAAGAGCGGTTTCAACAGCACTTCTAACCTCCGATACTGACAAAGCCGCGTTTATTTCCATCATTGTTCCAGAGTCCCTAAAAAATTGTACGACTGGTTCAGTTTCACGCATGTAAACACGAAGTCTATTTCGCACAACCTCTGGCTTATCGTCTTCTCTTTGATAAAGTGAGGAATTGCACGTGTCACATTCATCAGGATTTTTGGGTGGTGAGAATACTAGGTTGTAAGGAATCTGACATGAACTGCAAATCACCCTGCCAGACAACCGTTCAACTAAAACATCCTCAGGAACGTCAAAAAAAAGGACTTTGTCTAAGCCACCAGAATCACTCAAT
The DNA here is from genome assembly GCA_964343265.1 of uncultured Dehalococcoidia bacterium. Classification (GTDB taxonomy): domain Bacteria; phylum Chloroflexota; class Dehalococcoidia; order Lucifugimonadales; family UBA826; genus CAYFIW01. The sequence continues at coordinate 45,752 of CAYFIW010000007.1, forward strand.
TTACTGTCTATTGCCTCAGCTTGAATTATTGTGCGTGGAAATCCATCTAACACAAACCCTTGAGAATTATCCGGATCCTCTACCCATTGCATGACCATATCTATCGTCACTTCATCAGGAACGTATTCCCCCTTCTCCATATACGTCTTAGCCAACCTTCCTAACTCAGTATTTTTGGATAAATTATCCCTGAACAAATCACCGGTGGATACACTGTTAACACCACAAATCTTTGCTATATGAGCCGCTTGGGTCCCTTTCCCAGAGCCAGGAGGTCCCATTAATATGATTCTCAAAAAAAACCTCTCCTGAGACTCTACCGAATAAAGCCTTCGTAATTTCTCATTAGTAGCTGGGCTTCAAGTTGCCTCATGGTATCGAGTGCCACCCCAACCATAATAAGAAGACTTGTACTACTTAACGTTAGTGCCCTAACACCCGTAAGCTCAGTAACAAAAAACGGAATTATTGCTATAACACCTAAAAACAATGCCCCTCCCCAGGTTATCCTCAAGATAACTCTGTTGAGATATTCCTGTGTCGGCTGTCCAGGCCTTATTCCAGGTATAAATCCTCCATTTTTTTGCAAATTTTCAGCCAAGTTTTGCTGTTGAAAAACAACGAGAGTATAAAAGAAAGTGAACATTACAACTAATATGAAAACAGCTATCCAGTACGGTAGATTAGTAGGGTCTAGTGTATTAGTAAAGAAGCCTGCAACACTACTCACGAAACCATCATCAAGTGGGTTTCTAAAATAGCTAGCTATAGTCCCCGGCAGTATGATGATAGAAAATGCGAATATTAAAGGTATCATTCCAGCTGTATTTACCCTAATTGGAAGGAATGAAGAGCCACTTTGCCTTTCCATCCGCCCACCACGAAAAACGCTGCGCCCATATTGAACCGGTATTCTTCGTTGAGCTTCATTAAAAAATACAATAACAAAAATTAAAGCAAACCCTATAATAGCGAGCATCATTAGCCCTGAAACCCAATCCGTTTCAAGAAACCCTCTCCCCACCATCTGTGGGAAACTGGCTACGATACCACCAAAAATAATCAAGGAAATTCCGTTACCAAGCCCTCTTTCAGTGATGAGTTCCCCTAACCAAACCAAAAACATGGTGCCTGCTACGAGAGACGCCATCATCGCAAAAGTATGCAGATTCAACCCAAAATCCACTCCAGGTAAAACCCCAGAAGAACGAAGCAGGGTCAACTGTCCCCATCCTTGGAGGAAGGCGATCGGAACTGTGAGATAGTGAGTATATTGATTAATCTTTTGTCGACCATAATCACCCTCTTGGGAAAGTTCCTTAAGAGAAGGTAAAACCGGGGTCAAAATTTGCATGACGATGGAAGAAGTTATGTAAGGATAAACCCCAAGTGCAGCAACGCTTAAGTTAGCTAATGCACCTCCACTGAATAAATCCAAGAAACCAAGAAGCGCTTGTTGCCTAAAGGCTTGAGCTAATGCCTGTGTATCAACACCAGGAACCGGAACATGAGCCACAAACCGAAATATAAGCAACATCGCAAATGTAAATAATATCTTGGATCTAAGGTCTGGGACCTTCATAGCGTCCAGCATAGACTGGATAAGCTGAGGACGAGATACTTGATCTCCTCTCGCAGGCGTCCCTTGGCGAACCATTTATTCTATAACCTGAACAGAACCGCCTGCTGCTTCGATACTCTCTTTGGCGGTTTCAGAGAATTTATGAGCTGAAACATTGAATGAGTTGCTAAGATTCCCTCGACCAAGTACCTTGATCGGCTTCTTGTTATTCTTTATGATCCCTGACTGGACCAATGATTCAGGATTAACATCTCCGCCATTAGGGTACTTAATTTCCAGAGTGTCTAAATTCACGACACTGTATTGCTTCTTAAATACATTGTTAAATCCTCGTAAAGACGGAAGTCTCTTTATCAAAGGAAGTTGGCCACCCTCAAACCCAGGCCTGACGCCTCCCCCAGATCTAGAATTTTGCCCCTTCATACCTTTACCCGAAAAGCTTCCGGAGCCACTAGCATCTCCGCGGCCTATTCTCTTTCTATTTTTCTTAGGTATGGATGACCTAATTGAGTGTTGATCCAATGACATTAAAATATTCCCAAATTAATCACGCTAACTAAGCGTCATTCTATTTCTCTAACTTCGACTAAATGACTAACCTTTGCGATCATCCCCTTTATTGTTGCAGAGTCTTGGTGCTCAACTGTGTGATTCAATTTCCTAAGACCCAAGCTTTCCACAATTTTTCGTTGGCGATGAGAGTACCCTATAGTGCTTTTTCTTAAAGTGACTGCGATTTTTGACATACGAGATTGATCCTTAATCTTCTATTTGAGAAGATCCTTCTTGTTCTACAACGAGTTCATTTTTTGACAGTGCTTTTCTTCGTGCAGTTTCTATCTCTGGATCTCTTAGTTTTTGTAAACCTTTCAAGGTGGCTTTAACCACGTTGGTAGGATTTGTACTTCTCCTTACCTTGGTCACAATATCCTTTATTCCAGCAAGCTCTACTACTGCTCTCACTGACTCACCCGCTATAACTCCTGTACCTGGAGGGGCGGGTTTAAGCATGACAATTGTTCCCCCAAATTTGACAGTGATCTCATGAGGTATTGTGTCACCTTTCATCGGAACATCTATCATAGCTTTTTGAGCATAAGTTGACCCTTTTTTTATGGCATCTGGTACTGCATCTGCTTTTCCCATACCTATTCCGACTTTTCCTTCGCCATCCCCAACTACAACCATTGCACTGAAACTAAGGTGCCTACCACCTTTGATTACCTTAGACACCCTGTTTATTCTTACAGTTCTCTCTGTTAAACCTGTATCTTCTTCTTCTGGTCTATTACGCCTTCTTGAGTGCTGCTGGGTCACCATATACTAATCTCCATAGGTTCCTTTCAGTAATTTAGAAGACTAAGCCTTCTTCTCTAGCTGCATCGGCAACCGCTTTAACTCTTCCATGATACTTATATCCACCACGGTCAAATACGACAGTATCGATCCCCTCTGCTTTTGTTCTCTCTGCTACCAACTGACCCACTGACTTAGACAACCCTATCTTTCCAGCCTCCCCATCGATTACCTCAGTTTCTAAACTAGAAGCAGCTGCAATCGTCCTTCCCAATTCATCATCGATCACTTGGGCGTATATATTATTCAAACTTCTGTACACAGAAAGCCTAGGTCTTATTGAAGTACCAAGAATTTTCTTACGTACCCGCGAATGCCTGATAACCCTCTGTGCCTTACCACTATTCCGAGACATTTACTAAGCCCTCCTAGCACTTTTACCAGGCTTAATCCGTACTACTTCACCGGCGTACCTGATGCCTTTACCCGTATATACATTAGGAGGCCTCACTCTTCGTATTTCCGAAGCGAGCTGTCCAACCTTTTGTTTATCAATTCCAGAAACTTTAATCTTGTTATTATCCGTCACCTCTAACGCGACACCTTCTGGAGGCTGTAT
>CAYFIW010000008.1:0-30801 GCA_964343265.1 uncultured Dehalococcoidia bacterium
TTCTCCAGGGTATTCTTTTTTCTAAAGTATGTTTTCGGTCGATTAACCTTTTGAGGGTAGAGCTACCACTCCGTACCCGGGTGTGGTCTTTTTACCTTCGTGGTCCTCCAACCAAATTTCACATTCAACAATGTTCTCGTTATCCTGAACATAGGTCTTCACGACATTACCCTTTGCGAAAACTGGCGTTCCGGGAATATCCATTGCCCTGTATTGGCATGACAATTTTTTCAATGTTCCTTCATGTCCCACAAAGTCTGTCATCAATTGTCCAAGAAACGCATTTTTTAATGCACCGTGAAGGATGATGTCAGGCAAACCATTATTTTTAGCAAATCCTACATCATAGTGTATTTGATAAAAATCACCCGAGGCACCGGCATACTTTACAAGCTGTTGAGATGTAGGATCTTTCCTTACCGTCGGTAATGGAGACCCTTCTGCGACATCTTCAAAATATATTTGTTCCATTGATGTTGTTCTCCTTTTTTAACTCAATATCTGGTTCCACTCTACTCAGGTGGTTGATAGCTGATTCCAGTGGTCCTTTGTAGTGCCGCTACTTTACCATCCTGGTTAGTATATTTGGTTTCTCTTACCATAATTAGCATGTTACCAAATTTACCACCTTGACGTTCATTAATAGCAGAAAGGTACGTTGTGGCTGTAATCGTGTCACCAACCTTTATCGGTTCAAAATAATCCCATTCACTCCCACCATCAACGTTAGCTGGATAGGGGCTAGTGATTTGTATTTTAGGTTCAGGAGCCTTGACGTGAGCTATTGATCTTAGAAAGGTTGGAGGGGCTACTATTCCTCCATACTTTGTTTTACTAGCTTGCTCATCGTCGTTAAAAATGGGATTTGTGTCCCCTATTGCCTCGGCAAACCTGAGAATTGCCCCTTTTTCTATTTGATACACTACAGGATCAGACTCAACGCCTATAGCATCTTTCATTTCTTGTGTGATTACAGATTCTGTATCTGACACGCCTTTCCTCCCAATTGATTTTTTATATAAGAACGATTAATTCTTTTTTGTATCACGTATCACTATGATGTGAACCAAGTTTATGAACAACAATTAATATGTGTCAAGAAAGTTGGGTTGATTATTCACTTGTCTTTTCTAATTTGGCAAAACTGGCAAGTAATTTCTTTACGCCTGTTCCTTCTTTAAATGCTACAGTGATTTGTACGTCGTTGGCGGTGGATTCGGTATTTAAAACAATTCCATCACCAAAGCTATGATGTTTCACTTTGTCACCTGTTTTAAACACTGGACCGATATTGGATGGGTCAATTTTCGTTACAACTCTACGCGTCCTGACCTCAGACTTTTGATTACCAGTAGAAGGCTTTTCTTTCAGAGTTTTTGAGGTGATAACTCGATTTGACGCCTTATCGTTCCTATTTTTTGAGGGGGATTTTTTTGGAGTTTTTGAACTTGGAGGTTCTTTTCCGGGCAACATTATTAACTCATCAGGTATTTCCGATAAGAATCTTGATGGGGCGGAAGGTCCGGATCCACCTCTGAAGCCCCTTCGAAAAGACCTCATCAAATATAGTTTTTCTTTTGCTCGTGTCATCCCCACGTAAAACAGTCTCCTTTCTTCTTCCAATTCTGAGGGATCACCTGATTCAATTGAACGTATATGAGGTAATATTCCTTCTTCCATACCAGCTACAAATACGACCGGGAATTCTAAACCTTTTGCTTGATGAAGTGTAATGAGTGTAAGAAAATCAGTGCTTTCATCTAAGGAATCTATATCTGTAACTAATGAAATACTTTCCAGAAAAGAAGTTAAAGCTTGTCTTCCTTGAAGCTCTGAGAATTGTGCTGCTGAGCTAATGTATTCTTGTATGTTCTCTATTCTGTCTTCTGCCTGATCATCAGATTGCACATGTTTTTTAAGACCGCTTTTTGCAAGAACGTTTTCTATTAGACTGACCAATTTAGATTCATCCAATTCATTTGACATTGCGGTTATCAAATTTTTAAAGTCTGATAAAGCCCTTATTGCTCTGGATCCTAATTGAACAGGGATATCCATTTCTTTACTGAGGGGTGACGTTATTTTGTCAATGGCTTCGAATAAGGGGATTTCCATGTTATGAGCTATTCGGGTTAACTCATCTATTGTTCTTTGTCCAATACCTCTGGTTGGTACGTTAATAATTCTATTTAAACTAATGTCGTCATGAGTATTTAAGATAAGACGTAGGTATGCTGTTATGTCTTTGATTTCTTTTCGTTGATAAAATTTCACACCCCCAACGACCTGATAAGGTACTCCATATCTTTGACATGCCATTTCGAAGGCTCTTGATTGAGCGTTGACTCTATACATTACAGACATGTTGCCGAGAGAATATCTGCCAGATTCTGAGATTCTTCCAATTTCCCTGATCACTAATTGGGCTTCGTCCTCTTCGTTATATCCTTCCATGACCGCGATTGGAGTGCCTTCGGTATTGTTTGTCCACAGGTCTTTCTCTACCCTAGACTTATTAGCTGATATTAATGATTTCGCCCCTTTCAGAATTGTCTGTGTCGATCTGTAATTTTCTTCTAGAGATATGACTTTGGCTTCAGGATAGTCAGTTTGAAAACTTAGTATGTTTCTGATATCTGCATTTCTCCAAGAATATATTGATTGATCTGGGTCCCCAACAACGCATAAATTCTTATGGCTTTTACTGAGTTGTTTTGCAATGTTGTATTGAGCAATATTAGTGTCTTGAAATTCATCAACCATTAAATATAGGTATTTGTCTTGATATTTTTGCAGGATGGATTTATCAAACTCAAACAAGCTATGAGTTTTCATCAGTAAATCGTCAAAATCTACTGCATTGCTCTGAACCAAAACTTCTTCATATTTTTCGTATACTCTTGATACGATTTCTTCATAATAATTAGATTTTCTTGTTCTATATCCATCAATGTCTATCAGTTGACTTTTGGAACTGGAAATCGCTGAAAGTATTGAACGAGGGGAGAACCTTTTGGTATCTATGTCGCATTCGATCATGGATCTTTTTACGACGGCTATTTGGTCGTCGTCGTCGAATATCACAAAATCGTTAGCTAGCCCGATTTTGTCTCCAGCTTGGCGTAAAATCATTGAACAGAAAGAATGGAAAGTACTCGCTGAAATACGGTGGGCGCTTTGCCCCAATGACTGACTCAGTCTTTCCTGCATTTCTTTTGCAGCTTTATTGGTGAAGGTCAGGGCTGCTATTTTATATGGGCTCACCCCGCATGTTTGAATCAGGTAGGCGATTCTATTAGTTATGACCCGGGTTTTGCCGCTACCAGGCCCTGCTACTATGAGTATAGGACCCTCTATGGTTTCTACGGCTTCTCTCTGCGGAGGGTTAAGTTGTGAAAGATAGTCATCGGTCATTTTTTCCTCAGGTTGCTGATGCTTATTGTAGCACTTTTGTTCTGTTTTGTGAGTTTAAGTAGATCTAGAAGACAAACAAAGGGCTTTCTTCACTTATGACTCGGGTTTCTTCTTTTAAGGAATTCCGGAGATACAGAGGTAGATTATGAAGATGTTGGTGTGCTTCACCATCGTACATTTTCAAATCATTGATATTTCTCTTCCTTAGAACCTCTTCAACTTCGCATGATGTTCTTAATCGAAATTTTGGATTTCGCATTCCTATAGTAAATCCCCATGTTGTTGTGAAAGCAGGAACAAATACTTGGTATGGAATACATAGGGAAAAGACTTTTGAAACTGTGTTAACAACGGCGGAAAAACATTCGGTTGATGACATTGGTCCAGCAGGTCCTGACTGACAAACCATCAATCCATTTATTGTTAGTCTAGACATTAGTAGGCGGTAGAACTCTAATGTGAAGATCTTATGTGCAGGACCGGATTCTAGAGGATCTGGAACATCTATGATGGCCACGTCATACTTTTGTTCATTTTGAGACAGATATTCAAATGCGTCATCAAAAATAAGTTTCAGTCGATCGTCGTAAAATGAACCTTTGTGATGAGTAGGTAGAAATTTCTTACATGCATTTACAACCTCACGATCTATATCTAGCATAACCACATTTTCAACTGTGTCATGTTTCAATATTTCTCTGGCCGTTGCACCTTCTCCGCCACCTGCTATGAATATGTTCCTGGGATTTGGGTGGGAAGTCATGGCAGGATGAACAAGGGCTTCGTGGTATATAAATTCGTCTTTTTCTGTTGATTGTGTCTTTCCATCTAATATCAGAGATCTACCAAAATATGCTCCGTGAATTATTGTGGCACGTTGGAATGAAGTTGTTTGATCGAATAGTACTTGAATGACCCTTTCGGATTGCATCAGGTCAGGTGAGATCATCTCTTTGTGCCAGTCGGACATATTTTGTTTCTCGTTCTTGTATCTAATTTTTTAAAACGCTGTATCTATTCCTCTTTCGACAATTTTCTGTCTGGGTATAGAACTGGAAAGTCCCTCTATCAGTATTCGGGCAGACTTTTCCAAATCAAAATTTTCTCCACACGAAAAAATGTCCACAGATGCATACAGGTGCTCTGGCCATGTGTGGATGAAAATATGGGATTCTGCTATTGAAATGACTCCAGTTACTCCAACAGGAGAAAACTTATGAAATGTTTCGCCAATTATAGTTGCTCCGGCTGATTCTGCTGCTGATAGCATTAATGCTTTTATTGCCGTCAAGTCGTCTAATATATTAGGGTCACATTCTTGTAGGTCTAGTAAAATCTGAGTTCCAAGTGATTTCAAATCGATTTCCTCAAAACTAAAGCTGGTATCAAAGTTGGAGACAGAATTATATATTAGAAGAGGCTTTAGTATTAGGTTTGTGTACTTACAGTAAAGAGTGTATTTTGCTCTTGATTAGGGATAATTTTTCGGAGGATTGTATGAGTGATGAGATAAATCTAAGAATTCTTCTGGCCAATAGGCCTTCTGGATTTCCTAAAGAAAGTGACTTTATTATTGAAGAGTCATCTATTCCTATCCCCGAAGAGGGGGAAATTTTGATTCAAACTGAGTGGTTGTCTTTAGACCCATACATGAGAGGTCGTATGAACGACCAGAAATCATATGCAGATCCTGTCGCGATAGGAGAAGTGATGGTCGGTGGTGCTGTGGGTCGGGTTGTAAGATCCCGTAGCCCTATATATGAAATTGGGGATGTTGTTGAAGGACGTTTAGGATGGCAGGCGTATGCTATTTCTAATGGTTCAGACATACGAAAAGTAAATCTTGACCTTGGTCCAATTCAGACAAGTATAGGAATTTTAGGTATGCCAGGCTTGACAGCCTATTTCGGTTTTCTAGACGTGTGTGAGCCCATTCCTGGTGATACCGTCGTAGTGTCAGCAGCTTCGGGTGCAGTAGGGCAGGTCGTCGGACAGATCGCAAAAATTATGGGTTGCAGGGTTATTGGAACTGTAGGCTCTGACTCCAAGTTGTCTTTTGTAGTGGACGAACTTGGGTTTGACGCCGCTATAAATTATAAAAAGCAAGATGTGGGAAATGCTTTAGACGTAACTTGCCCCAACGGGATTGATATTTATTTTGATAATGTTGGTGGATTTGTGACTGATGCAGTTATGGACAGAATCAATACAGGAGCTAGAATTTCTGTATGTGGTCAAATTTCACAATATAATCTTCCCGAACCAGAATTTGCACCTAGGAATATGAGTATTTTGACCCGAAAACAATCAAAAATGGAAGGATTTCTTGTCACTAAGTACCAAAGTCTTTTCGATGACGGAAGGATACGCATGGCTGGCTGGATTAAGAGTGGAGAATTGAAATATCGCGAATATGTGGTGGAAGGTCTAGAGAATGCACCTAGGACATTCATTGGGATGTTAAATGGGGAGAATTTTGGAAAAACTTTAGTCAAGTTAGTCTGAGATGATTCGATTACGAGCTAAATATGCCTGAAAATATTTCTAATCATTTAAAACAATTTAGGTCCGACATGGAGAAATTCTTGTCCGAACTCGGTGATTTGAATTCTACTCAAATAAGAGAAAGATCATTAGATAGAGGATACTATCGACTAGCCCAGCCTGACAAATATGGGGGATCGAATGCGTCTCATCTACAACTTGCGATTGCAAGGGAGGCGGTGGCATCAGCGGGGATAGAAAAAACCAATGATGTTATAGGACCAGACCCCGGGATGTTGGCTGAGACTACTAAACATATTGAGAGTAATTATTTATTTCCTATGCTTTCCGGTGCAAAAACAGGAAGTTTTGCATTTACTGAATCAGATCCCTCAACTCCCACGGTCGCTCAACTAATGGGCGATTATTTAGTACTTAATGGGAGAAAATCATATGTTTCGGGGGCTACTGAAGCTGATTTTATCTCCGTGGTGCTGAATGTTGTAAGTGATTCTGTGGGACCATCGGGACCTGCTGTAGTAATTGTCGATACTGATTATGAAGGGGTTTATATAAATGAACCTTTCTATAGCACAGACGGAAGTTCTCACTCAGAGGTCTCGTTCGACAGTGTGAAAGTAGGTTCATCTAATATCATCGGTGAGATAGGGAAAGGGATGCCTAGAGCGATGGGCAACATAATACGTGAACGAATAGAGCAAGCTGCTACAGCAACTGGAATGGCGATTTGTGCAGTAACCCTTGTGTCGGAACATTTGAGGATGCCTCATCGATCTGGCGGAACACTTGGAGATATGGAAGGCGTCAGATTGAGGTATGCAGATATGAGGATCCAAACTTTTGCTTGTAGATCAACTTTGTATAGAGCAGCGAGGTTGATGGAAACAGGTGAACAATCCATAAATGAAGCTTCAAGCGCAAAGCTGTTTTGTACTGAGTCCGCTTCCTCCGTTATTGATACAGCTATTCAGTTGGTTGGAGGTAGGGCACTCATAGTTGGACACCCATTAGAATCTCTTTATCGACGTATACGTTCTATGAGATTGGCGGGAGGAGCCTCTGACATACTCCGACTTGGTATAAGTAGAGGAGATTTGGAATTCAATTCTGGGATTTTGTAATCAATACATAGAGGTTGCAGGTAATTACGAATTATTTTTCTCGGATTTTAAAACTTGTTTGAATTGTTCGTATGACTTGATCTTTGTTAATGATTTAACGAATTCGCCTGTTGTATCAAACAAACTGCGATATTCTTTCAACTCGGCTCCTATTTTGCTTGTAGATGCGGGGCTGTCTGCATAATTTCCTCTAAATGCAAAATAAGCTTGGTTTATTTTTCTAATGGAGTATCCTCCTAATTTAAGAGTCCACTGGCTTTCACGCATTAACTTTTCTGCCTCTTCTATTTCACCTTGTAGTAACAAAGACTCCACTGTTTGACGAGTATCTCTCAGTATTCTAGTGAGATGTGGATGTGAGACTTCTACACTGCTATATTTGGAGGAATTATTTTGGATAGCACCTCCTAGTCGGATAAAGGCTAGATCACCCAATTCATTACCAGCGATGTCAGCGGCAGTTTCGTTCAATGTATACATTTCAGGAGAATCCCACATGTTTCTGCCGAAACTGTGAAAGATCCAATAATTGTGCAACCATTCATGGGCGGCAGTTCTGACTATTTGTCTCAGGTCATATTTGTCAGAAACAAAAGCTGGATAGGTTCCTAATCCCGCCAAATTATCTACTAACGCAGAGGTAATGTTGTCTTCTTCAACGCTTCTTTCTATTTGCTCTTTTATATTGGGTTTAATCCCATTTTTTACTAACTTACTATCTTTTAGGGTAATTTTGTTTCTAGGGGAAGTGACCAAGATTAGTGGAGGAGTTTCAAGCCTAAAGTCCGTGGGAGGGAATAAAATATTTGCCCTGAATCCTAATCCTTGCTTTCTTAAAACGTCACTCATTACGGCTTCTATGGCTTCTTCGGCTCTTGCTTGAAGAACATTTTTCGTGTTCTCTAGCTTTTGGATTTCGTATTCCCGTTGTGATGTATATTTTGACTTTCCCCCATAATTAATCGACTGAGAATCATTTTCTAGTAGGTCTTTTTCCTTGAATAACATTCTCGTAACTTCTAAATACTCGTTAACTATTTCTATCCTCTCTTCGTCAGTTGGTTTATTACCCGGAAATAATTCCCAAGCCAAATGGAGCCACTTTTTGGATATGTTGGTAATTTCCCAATATGTGATGGAAAAAGAATGTTTCCCCACAGCTAAATCAATATTTGATTGACGTGCGTTATCCGAGGAGGACATTACGATCAGAATCAATAGTGGTATAACCAGTAGGCGAATCTTTGTTGATCTCAAATCATCATCTTTTAGGAACTAGGTGTTGGTTTTCCCAATAATTGCAAACTGGCTTAGTTGTGTGGGGGGCATTGTTTTTGGAGCGGGAGACCGGATTCGAACCGGCGACAGCCTGCTTGGAAGGCAGGAACTCTACCGCTGAGTTACTCCCGCTTATGGTATTTAATTCTAACCGTTATTGAAGTGATAGCCAATAATAGTCTATAAAGGCTAAGAAGATATTTCGATATTATTCTGTAGGTTTTGAGTAATAACCGATAAGTTCTGAGTCTGTTATTTCATATTGCCCCAATTGTTTCCAATCTTTGTTTCGACAGTAAGGGGAACGGAAAGTTGTATTGATGAGGGCATTAATTCTCCAACTATTGATTCCATTTCTGACATCTCCTCATCGGGTACATCAAATATCAGTTCATCATGAACTTGTAAAATCATAGCTGATTCCATTTTGTTATTTTCAATAGCGTTCTGAATATTGATCATTGCAACTTTTATTATGTCGGCGGCTGTGCCCTGTATTGGCATATTTATGGCTGCTCGTTCAGCTTGACTCCTCAGTCGGAAATTGCGTGCACTTATATCAGGTAAATATCTTCTTCTACCGAGTAAAGTTTCCACGTAACCTAGTTGGCGGCATTGGTCTTTTACGGAATCTAGATATTCCTGTATTCCCTTGTATTTATCGAAATAAATATCTATAAATTGTTTTCCCTCTTTTAAAGTGAGGTTCGTCTGCCTTGTAATCCCATGTGGGCTTAATCCATATATAACTCCGAAATTAAGTATTTTTGCTATACGCCTCATTGCAGGAGTGACTTCTGATAAGGGAATGTCGTACACGAGAGCACTTGTTGCACTGTGTATATCTTCTCCCTTGTTGAAGGCCTCAATTAGCCCTGGATCCTGCGAAAAATGAGCTAGAACTCTAAGCTCAATTTGTGAATAATCAGCAGCAAGTAACCTGGTATTTTTCCCAGAGATGAATGCTTCTCTTACCTTTTTCCCAAGTTCCGTTCTTACAGGTATATTTTGAAGGTTGGGATCGTTACTAGATAGTCTTCCTGTTGTGGTCCCTGTTTGGCGATATGTAGTATGTATTTTCTTTGTTATTGGATTTACCATTTCAGGCAGTGCGTCCACGTAGGTGGATTTTAATTTAGAAACTTCTCTATGTTCTAGAATACGGTTAAGAACCTCATAGGATCGTGGGTCAGATTCAGTTGCTTCACCCCTATCCAATAATCCTTTTAAGTCGTCTAGAGATTGAGCATCGGTTGAGAAACCGCTTTTCGTTTTTCTGGTAGTGGGCAGCTTTAAATTTGAAAATAAAATATCGCTTAGCTGTTTTGGAGAATTTAAATTGAATTCATGTCCTATCAATTCGAACATATCTTGTCTTATTTCAGATAAATGTTGGCCAAGAGATTCGGACATATCTGACAATAAGTGAGAATTTAAAGATACTCCATTCGTTTGAATTTTTATCAGCACAGGTATCAGTGGTATTTCTACTTGTTCAAATAGGTCCAGTATCTCTTTTTGTTGGAGTTCTGGTTTAAGTAGTCTGTATAATCTTTCAGTGTAATCAGCGTCAGCGGAAGCGTATGGCCCAGCTTTTTCAATTGGGACCTCAGCCATAGTTATTTGGCCGCGACCGCTACCGATTAATTCTGTGATAGGTGTCATTTTAAATCCAAAACATTCTAGTGAAAGTTCTTTGAGTCCGTAGTTTCTTCTGCCGCCTACATGAGCAGCAATCATAGTGTCAAACTGAAGACCATTTACTTTGACGCCATTTTGTTCCATTACTGATACGTCAAAATTCGCATTATGCGCCCGTACAGGAATCGTTTCATTGATAAAAATTGGCTTTAGTTTCTCCAAAACGGATTGTTTTTGAAGTTGATTTCCCTCTGAATGTCCGAGCGGTATGTACCATGCTTTTCCTGGTTCAACTGAAAAAGAAATTCCTACTAAATTACAATCAAATGGATTTAGTGAATTGGTTTCTGTATCGAATGAGAACCCATAACCTGTGTTTATGGCTTGTAATACTTGGGTTAATGACTCGGGTGTTGTAACAATCTCATATTGACCATCAGGTTGCGTTTCTTTTCCAAACAGGGATAGCTGGTTTACTGACTCAGTTGCTCCTGATGAATCCAATTCGTCAGATCTACCTGGGATCCTCGGTATTATCGAGTGAAATTCTAATTCAGTAAGTAGTGATACTACGTTTGATCTGTCGAAGTCACCGAATTTAGATGCCTCGTTATCTAAGGATACCGGCGCGTCTCTGACTATGGTCGTTAAAGTTCTGCTTTTTATAGCTAGTTCCTTGTTCGTTTCGAGAGATGCTTTGGCTCTAGGTGGTTTAACAGATTCCAGGTTCTCAAATATACCTTCTATAGAACCGTAGTCGGTGAGCAAAGAAATAGCAGTTTTTATACCTATGCCAGGAACACCTGGTATGTTGTCTGAGGCATCGCCTTGTAGAGCCTTTATTTCTGCCACGTATTCGGGACCTAACCCACCGTATTTTTCTTGAACAGCTGTTATGTTATACAGGTTTCTTTTTTGGAAGCTTGAGCTCATTAAAACCCTGACTTTTTCCGAAACGAGCTGCAGAGTATCTGAGTCTCCTGTAAGTATTAGAGTATCAAGTCCAGATTCTTGCGACTGAAGACTTAGTGTGCCCAAAAGATCATCGGCTTCAAATCCTTCTAATTCGTATATAGGTACGTTAAAAGCTGACATTAGTTGTCTGACTCTATCAAATTGGCCGCGTAGTTCCGGAGGTGTTGGAGCGCGATGCGCTTTATATTCATCAAACATTTTATGTCTAAATGTAGGAGATGGAAGGTCAAACGTGATTATCACGTGAGTTGGGTTCCATTCGTCGAGAGTTCTGAGAAAAGCGTTTGTAAACCCGTATACTCCTCTAACGTCCTCACCAGTTGAACTTACCGTTAGTGGATGTTGTATAGCGTGGAACGATCTATGAACCAGGGCGTGACCATCAATAAGTATGAGGAGGTTGTCATTATTAACTTCTTTTGTTACAGGAGAGCGTTCACCGTTAGCCATATCATTCTCACTTATTTGATAACCAACCATATCGGTTAGATATGGCTATTTCTAATCTGGGTTTTAAAATTCACCTTCCAATTTCTTATTGAAGTTTTGGTTACCGATCTTATCAAATGCAATGTTTTTAACTTCATGGAACTCTAGAAAACGTTTTAAAGCATTTGCTGTATCTTTAACTAATCTTTCGGTAGGATTCACTTTTTCCTCTAAATGTAATGATCTTATAAACAAAGTTTTGGAAACTCTATCCAACTTAGGATCCAGGCGCCCAACCAAATTTCCATTGTGTAGTATTGGCAAGCTAAAATATCCCCATTTCCTCATATTTTTAGGTTTGTAGCATTCAAGAACCTGATCAAACCCGAATATCGCTACGTCTCTGCCACGTGCCCAAAATAAGCTGTCAAAAGGACTTAATAATGTTGTCCTTTGTGCCAGATGTTCTCCTTCAGAGATTCTACGTAGGAGTTCTAAATTGTTTTTATGAATTAAAAACTCTTGTTGGTGTCCAGATGAATTTATTCCTGTAATTTCCACTGCTAGGCCTTGCTCAACTAGCTTTATCAGATGTGGTTTGGCAGTGTTTCTCTTCATATGTGTATAGTCTGCCACTTGCTGATGTGAACATATACCTGTAGCTATAAGAGATTTTTCCAGGTCATGTAATATTGATTCTTCCATAGATACGGATTTGCAAATCATATCTTTGGGGATGTATTTTGTAGTGTTGTCATAGACTCTTTGGAAATTAACTCTGTCTGAAATGACAACTTTCCCAGAATCATACAAATATTCAAGCGCTCTTTTCTGTGGCTTCCAATCCCACCAAGGACCTCTTTTTTTGTCTGAGTTATTGAAATTGGAAGTTTTTTGGGGACCTTCGTTCTGGATAATGTTGAAAACATTTTCTGCCAGTGCGCGGTTTGATTCCAAAGAGCCCCACTCACTCCAGCGCCTAGATTTCATTCGCTCGTGAATCTTCATGTGTGGCTTTCTATATGGGAATTCAGATATTGGGATGATGCATGCAGCGTGATACCAATATTCGAGGAATTTCTTGTTTTTTCCATAACAAAGTTCGTCAAGTAGGTCAGTCGAATAGTTGCCTATGCGACTCCATAGAGCTAAATAGTGGCTTCTATGTACCATCTGTAATGTATCTATCTGTAAGGCTCTGATTCTGTCTATTACATGCAGTATAGTTTTTGTTGGAGACTTTGTCTGATGTTTCTTTAAACCTGATAATCTTTGGCTCTCCAATATTGTTTTTTTAATCACATCTAGTGGAAAAGCATTCATATTCAGTTCAAATCTCGGTTATATCTCTACATGCAGAAATCAATGTTTCTACTGACTCTTGTGACTCTGCTTCAGCATAAATACGTAGCAAAGGCTCTGTGCCAGAAAAACGTATCAGAGCCCAGGATCCGTTATCCAGTATAAATCTGAATCCGTCCCTGGTATCGATTTCAAAAACCCTATGATCTGCCAATGTGTGTGGGGCGAATTCAGAAACTCGTTTTATTATGTCCTCCTTTTGATTTTGGTTGAATGGGACATCAATTCGGTTATAAAAATGCTTTCCGACCTTTTGTTCTAGATCATCCAACAATTCGCTTGGATTTTTACCTGTCTTAACCATCATGTCTAGTATAAATAATGCTGAAAGTATTCCATCTCTTTCTGGGATGTGGCCCTGGAATGCATAGCCGCCACTTTCTTCCCCTGCTGCAATCGCATCTTCTTCCATCATCACTGGACCTATATGTTTGAATCCGACAGGTGTATCCAAAACCGGAACATTGTAGATTTCGCCCAGTTTGTTGATCATGTTAGTCATAGTGATAGACCTCACAAGACTCCCTTTCATGTTGAGGCCTTCCAACATGTGAAGACAGATGAGAGCAAACGTATGTAACGTGGATATGTAATCGCCTTTTTCATCTACCAATCCCAGTCGGTCCGCGTCTCCATCAGTGGCGAGTCCAACATCTCCATTCACGTCTGATATTTTGGATTTAAGTAGACTGAGATTTTTTTCTATGGGCTCGGGTTGAATCATGCCTGGAAATGAAGGATTAATATCAGAACGTATCTCAAATACCCTTGTAGATCCACCTTCGAGAATCGTGGAAATATACCTTGATCCCGATCCATGCATAGAGTCGACAACTACATTTAATCCGGCACTTCGTATCTCGTTCAAACTGACCATTCCAGCTATGTGATTTAAATATGCCTGTTCCGGGTTGATCATTTCAATGAGGCCGTTGTCTAATCCTTTTTGAAGGACTAGGGATGTGTATTTACGGCTTTTTTCTATGATTTCTATCTCTGATTCTAATTCTTCAACTATGTCTGTGGACGCACTTCCTCCGTACCCAGGTTTAAATTTGAATCCATTCCATTCAGCTGGATTATGACTTGCCGTAATTACTACTCCAGCTCCGCACTCCCTCTCGACTAGGTTGTAGCTAACCACTGGAGTCGGCGCATATCGGTCACAAAGTAACACCGGGATTTCGTTACCTGCTAGAACTTCAGCTACTGCTGATGCAAAATCCTTTGAACCGAATCGAGTGTCATAACCTATCATTATTCCACTGTCGTGAATATTGTGGGATTTCATGTAATTGGCTACTGCCTGACTACATAACCTAACATTCTCGAACGTAAAATTATCAGCTATAAGATCTCTCCAGCCGTCTGTTCCAAATTTTATAGCCATTAAATTTTAGTTCCTAAAATGTCTTATATCCCAGCATCCTTTCTAATATCTTCTGACCTGTCAGTGTTCTCCCAAGGTAGTTGAAGATCGTCTCGACCAAAATGTCCATAGGCAGCGGTCTGTTTATATATTGGTCTCCTGAGGTCTAGGTCCTTGATGATGGCTCCAGGACGAAGATCAAAGTGTGTTTTTACCAGACTATCAATTTCTTCGTTAGGTATATTATTAGTTCCGAAAGTTTCAACGGATACAGAAATCGGAGCGGAAACCCCAATGGCGTACGAGACCTGTACTTCAGCCCTTGAGGCGACACCGGCAGCTACTAGGTTTTTCGCTACCCATCTCGCGGCGTAAGCGGCAGATCTGTCAACCTTAGTCGGATCCTTTCCAGAGAACGCACCTCCACCATGACGGGCCATTCCCCCATATGTGTCCACCAAAATTTTCCTCCCTGTGAGCCCAGTATCACCAACTGGACCACCTATTACAAATCTACCTGAAGGATTTACGAAAAATTGAGTGTCTATCAATAGATTTTCAGGAATAATAGATTTAGCAACTTCGTTGATAAGATCCTTCGTTATAGTTTCGTTATCCACCTCTTCTGAGTGTTGGTTACTCAATAAAACTGTATGGACTCTTTTCGGTGTACCGTTAGAATATTCTATAGTTACTTGAGACTTACCATCCGGTCTCAAATAAGGTAGCTTTCCGTTTTTTCTTACTTCTGCGAGCTTCTGAGTTAACTTGTGGGAAAGTGCCATAGGTAATGGCATGAGTTCTGGGGTTTCGTCGCAAGCAAATCCAACCATCATACCTTGATCGCCAGCTCCTAAACTCTCGACTTCATCTTCTGTTATATTTCCTTCTCTTGCCTCCAGAGCCGTGCTTACTCCAGCTGATATATCAGATGATTGTTCATCTATGGCAACCATCACGCCACAGGATTTAAAGTCAAAGCCAAAAGAGGGGTCCGTGTATCCAATATCTCTGATGGTTTCTCTAACTAAGGCCGGTATATCTACATAACCTGAGGAAATACTAATCTCCCCCATTACGACCACAAGACCAGTAGTACATGAAACTTCACATGCTACACGCGCACGAGGGTCTAAGGTTAGCATGGCGTCAAGGACACCATCAGATATTTGATCACATATTTTGTCAGGATGTCCTTCAGTTACCGATTCAGACGTAAAAAGGTAAGACGAAGACTCCATAAAACTCGAGCTCATTTGTTTTACTCCAGATTATAATTTCTCTAAATTCTTTTAAGTTCCTACATCCCAGCTGTTTAGGTATTTTTCTTGTTCCCTGGTTAACTCATCTATTTCTATTCCCATTGAAGTTAGTTTTAGTCTCCCAACTTCGTCGTCAATATCTCTTGGGACAATGTATACTTTGTTTTCTAGATTCTGATGTTCATTTGCCATGTATTCAGCACATAATGACTGGTCAGCGAAGCTCATATCCATTACTGCAGATGGATGACCCTCTGCGGCCGCTAGATTAATTAACCTGCCCTCCCCTAATAGATTTATCTTTTTCCCATCAGCCATAGTGTATTGATCGACAAACGGTCTCACTTCGACTTTACTTTCAGCTTGTTCTTCCAGCCCTTCTATGTCTATTTCGACGTTGAAATGCCCACTGTTGGCCAATGTCGCTCCATCTTTCATATTCGGGATGTGTTTTCTGTCGATTGCATTCATCCCTCCAGTAACAGTTATGAAAATATCACCAACTTTAGAGGCTTGTTCCATTTTCATAACTTGATGACCATCCATAGCAGCTTCCAGACCCCTAATATGGTCGACTTCGCAGACTACGGTCTGGGCGCCCATACCACGCGCCCTCGCGGCCACACCTCGTCCACACCATCCATACCCAATAACTACCACCGTTTTGCCAGCCCATAATATGTTTGTTGCTCTAGTTATTCCGTCTAGTGTGCTTTGACCAGTGCCATATCTATTGTCAAAAAAATGCTTTGTATCTGCATCGTTCACAGCTATTACTGGATACTTAAGATTACCTTCATCAGCAAGGCTTTTTAATCTGATAACTCCTGTAGTGGTTTCTTCGGTACCACCTACAATATTTTCCATTAGGTCACTTCTTTCACCATGGAGCATAGCGACTAAGTCAGCTCCGTCGTCCATAGTCATATGTGGCCTAGTTTCCAGTGTGGAAACAAGGTGATTGTAGTATGTATCCCGATCTTCCCCCTTTATTGCATACGTACTTATGCCGTATTCCGCGACTAATGCTGCCGCGACATCATCTTGGGTACTAAGAGGGTTACTGGCACATATAGTTACGTCCGCACCCCCTTCTTTAAGGGTAATCATGAGGTTCGCGGTCTCAGTAGTAACATGAAGACAGGCCGCAATTTTCATGCCTTTTAGAGGTTTCTCCTGAGCGAATCTCTGCTTTATTTGGCGCAGTACAGGCATTTCTCTTTCAGCCCATTTGATTCGACGAATACCTTCAGGAGCGAGGTTGATATCCCTTATGTCTCCCGAGGCCCTAGATTGTGACATTGCTTTCTCCTAAATTAATTCTGTTTAACACTAAAATTTATAAGACTTTCTTCATTCGCTAGGGCGCTAAAGCTGGTTATACCAACCATTCCTCTAAATCTTTCATCTATTTCATCATTGTTCAAGGATTGAATTTTTTCAATGCTGAAACCCTGGACCGCGAATGATCCCATTACCGTTCCCACAATTGTGGCTCGGCGTATGCTTTCTGGAGAGGTGTTGTTCGAATTGGCAATATAACCCATGAACCCGCCAGCGAAACTATCTCCTGCCCCTGTTGGATCTATTACATCGACTATTGGAAAAGCTGGTGCTGCAAATATATCTCCCTCGTTTATCACAAGGACGCCATGTTCCCCTTTTTTGACAACAACTATCCTGGGGCCAAGCTCTCTTACTTTTTTAGCGGCAGTGAATATATTTGAGACCTTGGTGAATGACCTAATTTCATCTTGGTCCATGAAAAGGATATCTACTTCCTTAATTACATCCGTTAGGCGGGATCTGTGATCATCGATCCAAAAATTCATAGTATCCAAGGCGATCAGTTTAGGTCTTGTATTCATTTGTTCCAGCACTTTTAATTGCAAATCAGGGGCGATGTTGGCCAGAAACAAATAATCAGATTTAATTTGATTGTCCGTTAACTTTGGAGAAAAGGTTTCGAATACATTCAACTGGGTGTCTAATGTTTCCCTATTGTTAACATTTTCTGTGTCATATAGCCCTTTCCATCGAAATGTCTTTCCCTTAGCAGTTTCTAATCCATCCAGACGGATTCCATGACCCAAGAGTGTATTACGATCAGTGTGCCTAAAATCTTCTCCCACGACAGCAACTAAATTGACCTCGGAGAAATAACTGGAAGCTACAGAAAAATAGGTAGCAGAGCCCCCCAATGCTTCTTCTCGGGAGCCATGTGAGGTCGATACGGAATCATAGGCAACTGACCCAACTACTAAGAGAGACACGGTTTATAAATCTGTCCCTGTACTAGTCGGGTATCCTCGCTCAACCCATGTTGGAGTTCCTTCTTCAACGTTGTAGAGGCGATCAGAATCTAGACCCATTGCAGCAGCCATTTCACATGCCAGCCCACTCCTTACACCAGCTGCACATATAAATAATAATTTCTTGTCTTCAGGAAGCTCTTCAATTCGAGCCAGTATGTCATCAACTGTGATAAACAGAGCTCCTTCAACGTGCCCTTCTAGATATTCGTCCATGCGTCTGACATCGACAAAAGCATAATCATCGTTTCCGTGAAGTTCCGACGCCTCATCCACACTTATTCTGTTATAAGGCTCACCTTCAACTTGTCTTGGCATAGTAATCTACCTCCCTATTTTCTATCAACATATTTATTAAGTATATGTTGAATTTTGTTTACAGACTCTGATTCGGATTCAGATTTAGTGATTATGGAGCCTTCGAGAGAGGATCCGCACTTGCAATTTCTTGATGACTCAAGATTATTTGCTATTTTAAGAATTATATTTTTAGACACTTCACTATTTTTGTTTAAGTTATTCACCACCATATCTGCTGTAACGTCTGTTTCATCTGATTTCCACGAATCATAATCAGTGACCATCGCTATCATTGAGTAACATATTTCCGCTTCACGTGCGAGCCTTGCCTCTGGCATTGCTGTCATTCCAATTACGTGCGCCCCCAAATTTTTGTATAGCCGCGATTCAGCCCTCGTTGAAAATTGAGGACCCTCAATGACTATACATGTTCCTCCGCCATGCACTCTGAGTTTGTTGCATAACCCATTGGATATGACTTGTGCTCTCAAGTCAGGACAGAATGGGTCACTTAAATTTACATGAGCGACGATTCCGTTACCAAAATAAGAGTTCAATCTGTTTTTTGTTAGGTCTATCAATTGGTCTGGTACTACCACATCCAGGGGTTGGATTTTTTGATCAAGGCTCCCGACAGCGGATATGGATATTATTCTCTCACTATTAAGTGATTTTAGTGCATATATGTTTGCTGCGTAAGGGACCTCGCCTGGTAATAGTTCGTGGTTTACACCGTGTCTCGGAATAAATGCGACTCTATTGTTGTTTATTTCGCCAACCGCTATTTCAGCACTTGGCTTACCAAAAGGAGTATTTATCTTAAGATATTGGGCGTTTTGTAGCTCTGAAAGACTGTAAAGCCCAGATCCTCCGATGAATGCAAGATCTATTTTTTCATTATGTACAGACATTGGAATTGACGTAAAAAAAAACTTCTCCAAAGAGGAGAAGCTACTATTTTATATAACCGTCTCATCTGTCGGATAAATCCGCTGGAATTGGCACCGTTCGTTCCCTATAAGGCACGTTGCTAATTTTCATAAACTTTCTGTGCAATGCCTGGGAGCCGGTTGCCGGGTCTCTAAGGGCCAGTCCCTGAACCTCTCTGGATAAGAGTGTATATTAAGTTTTTGATAGAAAAATCCTACAGATATATACATTAACAGTCAACAAGTTTTGGGATGTGTCATCTAAATCAATGGACTATTTGGAGGGTAAAAATTTTGCCCAATTAAAGGTTCTAAATATGTTTTGAATTCGTTGGATATATTCCCAGCTATATCGGGTGCAAAATTACTAGGCAGTGTACGAACCGCGCCTGCGACTTTTCCCAATGGGGCTAATTCTGTATCGCATGTGTAAGAATTTGTATCTTTTCGGACTAAACTTACTATTTTTTCTGTTTCCCCTGAGTGCGCTGCCTCTACAGCCTTCATCCCTACTAGGTGAGCCTCACTAGAATCTGTCGAAGATATTGAATCCATCAACGATCTTTGTATGGTTCCTGGTTTTTCGTATCTACAACGGACACCAAGACGTTTAGAAACCTGTTCAGCTAAGTGTCTGATAGGGCTTTCATAATAGGCATGACCAAAGTCGTCAATGAACCATGGAGATTTATTTTTGCCTACTGGCCCATCAGAACTTCTTATGTTCTCAGACAGAACCCCTACTGCGTAGCCATGCTTTCTGTAGGCTTCTTCTATCTGTATTAGAAACAAGTTTTCGTCGAATATTACCTCAGGGATTCCTACAAAATGCGGGGGGTCATAGGCAGAATTCTTATACATGGAGGCGGCAGCTGGTAGCCATCCTGCATCTCTTCCCATCACCTCTATTAATGTTATAGGAGCAGAGTCTCCCATACTCGCGGCGTCTAGTCCCGCACCGAATGTAGCCTGCGCTACAAAACGTGCAGTAGATCCATATCCAGGAGAGTGGTCAGTCTCTGTTAAGTCATTATCGATAGTCTTGGGCACATTAACCACTTTCAATGCGTATCCTAGTTCTTTGGCAGTTTGGCTGAGAGCCATTCCTGTTTCCGCTGAATCATTTCCACCTATAATGTGGAGAATACCTATGTTATGTCTATCAAAAACATTGAAAATGGGCTCAATATCGTCATGTAGTAACTTGTGCCTGGTTGATCCAAGCGCGGCCGCAGGCAAAATGTCAAGGAAATTCATTTGTTGGTCAGAAATTTCTGTTAAATCGGGAATTTTGCCGCTTATTAGGCCTTCCATGCCATGATTTGCACCATAAATTCTGCTTTCTGGCAAAATTTTCCTGGCCGCCCTGATAATTCCAGCCAGACTTCTATTGATTACGGCTGTGCAGCCCCCAGACTGCATGACCATCACGTTTCTAGAAGGCATTCTTGATAAATCGCTTTTTTCAACTATTATTTCTTATGTCAGATAATTTATTCGAAAGATCGACAAAATCTTCGGCAACTATGTCGATATATGATTCAGGATTAGTGTCCACTACAGTGTTTGACCCATGTTCGAGTGGCCTCGGAACGTATGCGGTTTTCATGCCATAACTATTGGCTGATTTTAAATCATTTTTGTGTGCGGCCACCATCATAACCTGACCGATTGGAACGCCAAAAAACTCAGAAGTTGACATGTATGTTTCTTTATCTGGCTTGTAGTGCCTTACTAATTCTGCTGATAGAACTGTGTCCCAAGGCAGACCACCATATTTAGCCATATTTACTAGAAGTGCCACATTCCCATTTGAAAGACTGCTTATTATGTAGTTTTCTTTCAAACGCGTTAATCCTTGGACTGAGTCTGGCCATGGATCTAGCTTATGCCAAGCTTTATTGAGTTCTATTTTTTCTTCCTCGCTAAAACCGTCTAACCCGTATTCCTTTATAAGTTCATCTAGAATCATTCTGTGTAGAGTATCAATATTCATCCATTCCAAATCACCTGTTCGAACTCTGTTCATCGATGGTCCATAACCAGCTCTCCACTCGTCTGCCAACGCCTCCCAATCTTGAACAAATCCTTTAGGCTCACATGCAGCCTTCAATTCTCTTGCAACACTTCTTCTCCAATCGACCACGGTGCCAAAAACGTCGAATGTTAAAGCTCTTACTTGTTTGAGATGGCTAAGATCACTCATAGATTTTCCTTTCATTAATGTTTTTATTTATTCTGCAAATTTTGCAGCTACATGTCTTCTTTGTATCTTGCCGGTTGCGGTTCTTGGTAGCTCTTGAACTATATATATTCGATCAGGAACTTTAAAATCTGCTAACTGTTCACTACAAAATGCTTGAAGTTCGGATTCAGAAGATTCACCTGATAAAACTACTGCGGCTTGAACTA
This sequence comes from uncultured Dehalococcoidia bacterium, assembly GCA_964343265.1. Taxonomy (GTDB): domain Bacteria; phylum Chloroflexota; class Dehalococcoidia; order Lucifugimonadales; family UBA826; genus CAYFIW01. Next base: position 21,310 of record CAYFIW010000008.1, read on the forward strand.
TTTCACCATACTTAACATCTTCCACCCCGAAGCACACTGCTTCAGCGATGGCAGGATGTTTTATCAAGGCTGCATCTACTTCAAGAGGGGATATTTTTTCCCCTCCGCGGTTAATTAACTCTTTTAATCTTCCTGTGAGAGTCAATACGCTTCCGCCCGATAATATTCCTTGATCTCCGGTTCTGAACCAACCGTTTGTGAAGGCCTCTGCATTTGCTTCAGGGTTGTTGTGGTAACCATGAGTGACGTTTTTGCCTTTGATAACTACTTCACCTCTTTCTCCCACGTCCAATAACGTTCCATGCTCATTCATGATTGCTATTTCAACTCCAGTACCGACTCCCACCGTTCCTGGCGCTCTAGATCCTGGAGGAAGTAAATTGGATGACATTTGGTGTGACGCTTCAGTCATACCATAAGCTTCCAATACAGGGGCCCCAAATCTACTTTCAAGGTCTGAGAAAACAGAAGGCGCCAGAGATGCTGAGCAGGATCTTATAAATCTAAACGACTTAGCAGGTGCATTATCATCATCAGCTCTAATTAGTAGTATCTGATGTATTGTAGGTACCGCTGAATACCAAGTTGCTTTGGTTAGCGCCTGACTTTGCCAAAAATTACTGGCACTAAATCTAGGAGGTATGACTATTGTTCCGGCACTGTTAAGAGAGGATAGGGCTACTCCTATAAGACCGTGTACATGGAAAAGGGGCATTACTACTAATGCGGTGTCATTTTCAGAAAGCCCATATGTTTTGACAATGTTATTCAACGAAGTCATTAAGTTGGAATGTGTTAACGGAACCCCTTTTGGTCTACTAGTTGTACCTGAAGTGTGAAGAAATAGAGCTATGTCGTCCGGGGATGGATTTTCGGGATTGATTGATTTGGATAAATTATTATCCTCATGGCTCAGGGCAACTCTCCCATCACTGTTCACGCTCGATATTAGAAAAGGAATTGATAAGTTGTTTGCAGCCTCGATTGCGGCTGTAGCCCCAGCACTAACTATTACTAATTTAGCGTCGGCATCCTCCATAAAAAATTTAAACTCGTCGACTGTGTAGGCAGGGTTTAGTGGTGCCGCTATTGCACCTGCTCTAGTAACCGCTAGAAAATCAACCATGAAATCAAGACTATTTTCTAAAACAATAGAAACTGTGGCCCCTTTATTTACACCGTAACCTGCTAGAAGCCCGGCGATTTTTTCGACTTCATCTCTAAAGTCTTGATAGTTGATATTGGGACCGCCGGGTATTATGACCGAAGTTTTATTTGAAGGAGCATTGTCCATCAGATTGGCTAGAGTTAACAAAGTATTCCTCCCTATCCTTAATATGCCAGAATAATATCAGTATGATGCCTCAACATGTTAACAGGCCTCAATACTTGTTAAGGAGATGTCGGAAAAATCAGTTATGGTTTTTCCGAACCCATTTCAACGAGTCCGCCATGCCTTGTTCTAGGGACATCCTTGGGACCCAATCTAACAATTTTCTGGCCTTGTCTCCGCTTGCGAATACCCCCGCTACATCACCAGGTCGAGGGTCACTTTGTACCCAATTTATCTTAGTTCCCGATACTTCTTCAAAGGCCTCAATAAATTCTAAAACTGTTGTCCCTTTGCCTGTTCCAAGGTTTATTTCAACGAAATTTTCATTAGTGAGTAAGAAATCGAATTTTTCTACTGCTATAACGTGCGCTTTAGCTAAGTCCCAGACGTGAATGTAATCTCTGATACCTGTACCATCTCTGGTAGGCCAATTAGCACCGGCAACTTTGAACGTGGAATTGTCACCTTCTATAACGGAAATCAATTTTCCTAAAATATGGCTGGGATTTTTTACGTGAGGTCCTGATCTCATACGTGGGTCTGCACCGACTGGGTTGAAATATCGCAATGTTATAGCCTTCAAGCTATAAGCGGAACAGAAGTCGCTAAGCGCCATTTCTATCGCAAATTTTGTCCTCGCATATGGGCTATTGGGTTCTATGTGCGAGTCTTCGTTCACAATGGAACCATCACTGCTTTTATATAAGGCGGCGGTGGAGCTAAATACAATTCTATTCAACCCATGATCCTGAAGTTGATAGAATAAATCTAAGGATTTAGATACATTTTCCTTGTAGTACAGGTAGGGTTGCGTTGTAGATTCTGGAACTATGATGCGGGCTGCACAATGAATCACTGCTTCTATCTCAGGGTGATCCTTTAAGAGTTTTTCAACTAGATCGTGGTCCCCGATGTCACCTTGATAAAAAACCTTATCTGATACGAAGTCAGGATTTCCAGTTACAAGTGAATCGATCACAACCGGAATGTGCCCATTATCCTCTAGTGCAGAAGCTATAGTGCTACCAATATATCCTGCACCGCCTGTCACTAAAACTTTCAAGTCAATTTCACCATTTTATTTGAGAATTAAAATTCAGTTAAATATTCAGTAGGTATTATCCTAATAATATGAATAAGTTTTAAATTCCACAACAAACTATTTCTATTTTTATTCTGTTACTCTTCAGTATAAATATACTGGGGTCAGGAATTTTAATTCCAATTTAATGATCCGATTTCACTTCTCAAGTGTGCAATAAATGGAGAAAAAAATGATTCATGAAATAAGGACATATGATTTAAAGCCACGTTCCGTTGAGCAGTTTGGCAAAAATACCAAGATAAAACTTGATAAACGTCTGGAATATTCTTCACTTGCGGGCTTTTGGTACACAGACATTGGACCCTTAAATCAAGTGGTACATATATGGCCATATGACGACACCAATCATCGGACTGAGGTCAGGTCCAGAGCTGTGCGAGATGGAATATGGCCACCAGATAACAGTGAGTTAACCTTGAATATGCGTAGTGACATCATGATTCCTGCACCTTTCATGAAGCCTCTTGAACCTAAAGAGTTGGGACCGGTTTATGAAATGAGAATTTACACGTATAAATCCTCAGATTTACCAAACGTTTTAGAGGCCTGGGCCGAGGCTATTGAAGATAGAGAAAAGTTGTCGCCTTTAGTAGGGTGTTGGGTATCGGATATTGGAGATTTAAACAGGCTGGTACACATGTGGGCTTATGGGTCTCTTGAAGATAGGTCCCGGATTAGGAATCAAGCAGTTCAAGACAGGGTATGGCCACCGAAGAGCGGGGTCTCAGCTATTTATCAGGAGAACAAGATTCTATTACCGTTTGATTTTTCGCCTCTTCAGTAGGATTATTTAAATCGGCTCGGCGAAAAGTTGTCCAGGCTTAAATTTGTTTTACCTTTAGTGACTAAATCTGAAATTATGTGACCCATAGCTGGCCCGAGGAGTATTCCTTTTCGACCAGCTCCTGTTGCGATGTGAACATTTTTATAATCGTTTAACTGTCCGAGGATTACTTTTCCGTCTTTACTTAAAGGCCTTAGGCATGCTGTTTGCTGTACAAGTTCCGATTCATCCAATTGAGGTATCATTTTTAATAATGAGCTCATTACCTGATTTCGTCCTTCATAAGTTGTTCTCTCGTCAAATCCAGCATTTTCTTCCGTAGTACCTGCCCAGATAAGGCCGTCAAGTTTTGTGCAAGCATAGTTACCTTCCCATCCCACAGAGAATTTTAGTTCAATATTGGGAGAATTCAGCCTTAATATTTGGCCTTTTAAAGGTTCTACCGGGACTTTATACCCAAGCCATTTTTCTATTTCGTGGGACCACGGTCCCATCGCTATAACAGCCTTTTCGCATTTCACTTTTCCAAAAGATGTATTTACTGATACAGATGCCTCTGGACCTTCTTTTAGATCAGAGAAAATTCCGTGTCGAATCTGAACCCCATTTTTTTCACAAGCTTGAGTTAGAGCCAACATTAATCTGTAAGGATCTACATCAGCCACTCCTTCGGTAATTCCGGCTCCGACGATGTCTTCTGATAATGAGGGAATTAACTTTCTTGCCTCGACACCATCAACCCATTCTGCTTTATAGCCATTTTGAGAATTTCGCCACTCGGCTTGTGCTTTACATATGGCTGCCTCAGTTTCAGAAAATGCAAGGTCCATAGCGGGCCTGAATCTGTGTTGTATGTCTATGCCAGTTTCTTCGGGCAAATCTTTTGCGAATTGTGTGTGTGTTTCCATCCCAAGTTTTGCAAGATCTAACTCTGGCATTATGTCATCCAGTAATCCTGCTTCACCAAGAGGGCTTAGGGTTCCATATGCAAATCCTGATGCATGACTGCCGATGGAGTCTTTTTCTATGACCGTTACGGTGAGACCTGCTCTAGATAGAAAGTAAGCGCTAGTTAAACCAACTATACCTGCGCCAATGATACATACATCTGTGTGAGATAACTTGTCTGAATTCAGATTGATGACTCCATTTTAGAAATTGATGTGTCTAGGCGTTCAACGAAATGGTCGATTTCGTCCCTGGTTATACAGAGTGGTGGTGCTATTGGTATAACATCACCCGCTCGTCCAAGAAGACCGTTCTCTTGCAGAATTTCAGTCAACTTGGTGGTTGCCTCAGGGTCTGCGGATATCTTTTCCTTTGTGGATTTATCGCGAACTAATTCTACGGCAGCAAGTAATCCCAATCCGCCCCTGACATCTCCTACTATCGTATGTTCTTTCAAAGGCTGAAGCTTTTCAAAAAGATAATTACCCATTTGTTCTGAGTTTTTTACCAAGTCTTCTGATTCCATTATATTAAGGTTGACCATCCCTGCGGCGCATGAAGCAGGGTTTCCACCAAATGTAATCAAGTGCCGGAAGACATTGTCCTCCCCACCTTCAAAAGCACGAGATATATTTTTGCTAGCAATGGCTGCTCCGATTGGCAAATAGCCACTTGTCAGTGCTTTAGCAACTGTTGTTATGTCAGGTTTTATCTCCCAATGTTCTGACGCAAACATCTTACCGGTTCTGCCAAACGCATTTATTACTTCGTCGCAAATCAATACTACGCCGTATCGTTTGCATATGTCTTGAATAGTGGGCCAATATTCCGGGTGAGGAATATGTATTCCAGAGGCAGCCGAAATGGGTTCACCTATAAAAGCAGCCACAGTTGACGGCCCTTCGTGGAGTATTGCTCTTTCCAGATCCTTTGCACAATCAAGAGTGCAACCACCGGGTTGACTACAACACCTTCCTCTGTACCCATCAGGCTGTTCTATATGCACGTTTCCTGGCATAAGTGGTCCGTAGTTACTAGGCGCCACGATTCCTCCGCCACCTAGACTCATGCAAGCGTGAGTTGCACCGTGGTATGAACCTCTTCTACTAATTACTTTCCATCTGGTGGTTTCACCGATGTTTTTCTGGTAATTTTTTGCCATCTTGAGAGCTGTCTCTACGGCTTCTGATCCGCCACTGACAAAATATATTCGGGATTTTTTGTCAGGCGATAAAGATGCTACTCTCGAGGCAAGTTGAGCTGTGACAGGAGTCACCGTACTTCCAGGGGAGTAGGAAATGTCTTTCATTTGACCGTATACAGCGTCGGCGATTTCCTCACGCCCGTGTCCGATATTCACCAGCCACATACCTGATAAGGTGTCGAACCAACGATTGCCATCAACATCATCAACCCAAACACCCCTAGCCTTCGTTACCATTTTTACTCCCGCATCTCCAAACATGTTTTCTGTTTGTCTGGAATGCGGCCAAAAATGATCGGATGCTTTTTGCTTTAAATCTTCTAATTCCTCTCCGGAAATCCTAGAGGTCAACATTGGCATACCGTCCTTGATTTAGTGCATAGGGTAATTGAGATTATGGTGAATTAAACTTATTTCTCTAACTGGCTTTTCCTATCCTAAAAACCTTAGAACCACATTCGCTGCATATACCCTCAGTGGCAGGGCGACCGTTTTTAAGGATTTTTTCCGTCGGGTTTTTTACTTCTTTTTGCCCTTTGCACTTTAGACAATATGCTTCCATTGCTGGACACCTCCAAGTATCACGACGATCATATAATTCGTATTCAATATTACGGACCGCACCATTTCCATTATGGTGTTGAAACGTTGGGGCATTATATATACGTCGTATTGATGTAAACAAGGTGACAATTAATACATTAGATTGATGTTGTGAGGTAATGTTGCTAAATAAGAGACAAATTTTTTGCGATTACTAAAAAAAGGAGAATACTGTCTTGGAACCCAAAAAAATTTTAATAACCGGTGTTTCTGGAAAAGTTGGGTCTATTATCGTGGACCAGTTGGTAGACGAATACGAATTGACTGGGGTAGATATTAAGGCCTCACCAGTGGTGACGACTTTGGAAGCCGATACAACTGATCTGAATGCTATTCTTCCAGCTTTTCAGGGGATTCATACAGTAATAGATTTGGCAAGTGAGCCGAGTCAGTTTTCACCATGGGAAATCGTGTACCGAAACAACTTGCAATGCACATACAATTGTTTGGAAGCTGCGCATTTGTCCGGAGTGAAAAGAGTAGTTTTTGCGAGTTCTAATCATGCCACTGGACTCTATGAAAATGATTCTCCTTATTCCAAATTGGTGGCAGGAGATTATGAAGGGTTGGAAGCAGGATCATATAAATTAATATCTGTAGATGATCCTGTTCGACCAGATGGTCCATATGGCATAGGTAAAGTTTTGGGAGAAGCAGCGGGACGTTATTTTTCTGAGGAAATGGGTGTTTCTGTTATTTGTCTAAGAATAGGTACTGTGAATGATGAATCTGCGCCTCAGGACGAGAGACAGTTTTCTACTTTATTGACTCACTCAGACCTAGGTAAATTAGTAAAGTGTTGTATAGAGGCTCCAAAGACCCTCAGTTTTGGTGTCTACTACGGGGTTTCAAATAATAAGTGGCGAATTTGGGACATAGAAAATTCTTCGAGAGAAATAGGTTATCAGCCTGAAGACGACGCAGAACTTTGGAGATAGGCTGGATCACTTATCACTGGTAATTCTTTGGTCATACTGAGGCTTTTTTAGAACTATTTAAAATCTTTTTCCATTTCTAGAACTTTATTCAGCCTTCTTTGATGCCTGTCCTCTCCAGTATATTTAGCTTCTGTAAATGCCTTCACCAGTTCCCTTGCAACTTCGCTACCCACTATCCTGGACCCCAAGCACAGAACGTTCATATCATCATGTTCCACTCCTTGGTGCGCAGAGTAGATATCGTGACATACAGCTGCCCTGACTCCTTTGACTTTATTTGCGGCGACTGAGGCCCCTACTCCACTTCCACAAACCATAATCCCTCTATCAGAGTTCCCATTTGCCACACTTATTGCAAGCTCTTTTGCATAATCTGGGTAGTCATCAAGTGGGTCATGTTTTACAGGACCAACGTCAGTCACCTCGTGACCATATTGCTTGAGCAGCCCAGCGATCTCATTTTTTAGATCAAATCCATTGTGGTCAGCGGCGACTACTATACGCATACGTAAACCGTTCCATTTTTTATATTCTTGTTTATAAAATCTAGATACGAGTTTAGGTTGTTCGTAGATATTGAGTCAATTAATTCAATGCCTTTTCAAGTGTTAGAATCCTCTATCATTTCGGAAAATCGAAAAAGGAGAGCGATATGTCGGTTACGCGTTTGGATATTACCTATAGGACTCCTTTCGAATCAGGTAAAAGTTTTGGGGAAATCGGACCTTACACTTACCTTGAGGGGAAAGTGCATTTTGAAGTCGATCCTTCGAATGATTCGAATGTAAAAATAGTCGATCTAGATCTCGCTCCCAAAAATTCTGAAGGTCTCGTTGAATTTTCTTCTGATTTTTCTATGTTATTTCCATCGGATCCCTCAAAAGGTAGAAGAACTATGTTTTTGGATGTCGTAAACAGAGGGAATCGGACTGTCTTGAGTGGATTTAATAAAAGTAAGACGACTAATCTTCTTTCACCATTTTCTTCAGGTAACGGATTTCTGATGAATCAAGGCTACACCATTGTTTTTTGCGGATGGCAGGCAGATGTCCCGTCAATACCTGGGTTGATTTCTTTAGATGTTCCGGAAGCTTTAATGGGAGGGGAGCCATTGAGTGGACTAATCATGAACCAGTACCAAGCTAATGACCACGTAAATTTATTTCCTTTAGCCGATCGATATCATCTGATTAATCCAGCTGCTTCTATTGATAATGCGAGATTATTTGTTGGAGATCATCCAAATGGAGATTTTCATGAGGTGTCCAACAAAGAATGGTTTATTACAAACGTCGAAGATAAAGATGTTGAGCCTGACCCCACCCATGTATACATGAAAGACGGGTTCGAAAAGGGAAAAATTTACCAGCTCGTTTATACAGCAAAAGGTAGCCGAATAGTTGGACTAGGTTTTGCCGCAGTTAGAGATATTTGTTCTTATTTGAAATATTCTTCAGATAGTAGCAACCCCGTACAAGGTTCTATTGATCGGGCTATTTCTTACGGAGCCTCCCAATCAGGGAGGTTTTTACGCCAGTATATTCATACGGGTATGAATATAGACGAGGATGGGAGAAATGCGATGGATGGAATAATTGCGCATGTGGGTGGTGGTATGAGGGGAGAGTTTAATTTAAGGTTCGGCCAACCTTCAAAAGACGTATGCTTCATCATTCCGGAATTATTTCCTTTCACAGACTTGAATCAGCGAGATCCTGAAACAGGTGCCAGGGATGGTTTATTAGATCGGATGAGTGAACAGGGAGATGTTCCCAAAATCATGTTTACTAATTCTTCTGCTGAATATTGGAGGGGCGATGCGGCTCTAATACATACAAATTTGGAAAGTATGGAAGATGCCGATGAGCATGAAAATGTAAGGAGGTATCATTTTTCGGGTACTCAGCATGGGCAGGGCGAATATCCTCCTCGAGTCATAAGAGAAAATGATCAAGTTAGGGGGCATTTGCCATTTAATGCAGTCGATTATTCACCTATATTAAGGGCTTGTCTTAATAATATGGACGATTGGGTTAAAGGGATACAGGACGCGCCTGTTAGTTGCCATCCGAGGCATTCCGATGGAAGCGCGGTTTTATCGGAATCGTTATTGGAGCATTTTGATAAGGTGCCAGAAGTTAGGGTTCCTGAAGCAATTCTAAAGACTATACGCTTGGACTACGGGGACCAACAGCATTTAGGTAGGACGATAAAATTACCTCCAGGTATAGGGAAAACATACCCTTCTTTTGTTTCCAAGATAGACGATACTTTAAATGAAATTGCTGGTATCAGATTGCCGGACATTTCTGTCCCCGTGACTACAAACACGGGTTGGAATCCTAGGCATGAAACGATAGGGAATCCAGATTTACTAATAGGAATCACGGGCGGATTGGCGGGATGGACAATTCCATTACCTGCTACGGATTTTTTAGCCAGTCAAAATGGGGATCCTAGGCCGTCTGTAGAATCTCTATATTTGGATAAGCAAAGTTACCTAGAACTCGTGAAAAATGCAGTACATAATTTAGTCTCGGAGCGGTATATATTAGAGGAGGACATCGACGAAATTGT
>CAYFIW010000008.1:30901-46320 GCA_964343265.1 uncultured Dehalococcoidia bacterium
TACATAATTTAGTCTCGGAGCGGTATATATTAGAGGAGGACATCGACGAAATTGTGGAACTAGCTGAGTATCGTTACGATGATGTTATGGGAATTAGTTAAGGTACGCTGTTAATTTAATTAAATAGAGAAGTATGGCATGAAAATCACCAAAACAAGTGACACTTTCGTAAACGAATCTGCGTTGTTTAAGCACTTACAAAATATGGAGGAGAATACGTGGACAGAACGTACTGTCTATATTACTTCTGATTCATTGTCCGGATCATCCTCTACTCCCACCTTGTCCGGAGCTGCCATAAAAACAGTTATAGAAAACCTTGGACCATCCGAAAGTGGGTTTGTGATATTCCGTCGGGATGAATATGTTGAGGTAGTGGAGCCACCCATGCAAATACCCATGGATGCAATCATGCAAGACCAAGACATCTTGATGCTAGAAGATATTTTTCAAGAGAAACCTACTGTCGGAGTAGTATTGCTAAGATTAGGTAGGTTTGCAGTTGGGGTATTAAGTGGAGGCAGTGTGATCGCTAGTAAAACGGAAGGTCGATATGTGAAGAATCGCCATAAAGCTGGTGGATCATCACAAAGAAGATTTGAGAGGAGCAGGGAGAGGCTGGTTCGTGAGTTGTATGACAAAACTTGTGAAACTATGGAAAATGTTTTCGCTCCACATGCAGAAGACATTAGTAGAATATTTCTAGGTGGTGAAAAACACACCCTCAATGCTTTCGCAAAGCGTTGTGGATATTTGTCTAACTTTAAAGAAAAAATCTCTTCAAGGAATTTAAACGTCGGAGAACCTAACCAAAAGGCTCTTGAAGGAATTTCAAAAGATGTTTTTAGTAGTAGGGTGATGACATTTGAATTATCAGCCTGAGATCTATTGAGACGTATATCCCCCGTCAATTGCAAGAGATGCCCCAGTTATAAATGAAGCTTCGTCAGAAGATAGAAATAGTGCAGCGTTAGCTATTTCATCTGGTTGGCCAAGGCGTCCCATGGGATGTAGTGCCTTTAAGTATTCATTTGTGTCCGGGTTACTTGTCAGGGATTCTGTCAATTGCGTTTCAACGAATCCGGGACAAAGACAATTGACTCTAATACCATCTTTTGCTAGGTCGTTAGCCAATGTCTTAGTGAATTGAACAACCCCTCCTTTCGATGGTGGGTATGCATTGAATCCTCCACCGAAACCTGCGGGATATCCAACCAACCCCATTATAGACGCCAAATTTAGAATGGACCCACCGCCGGATTCTTTCATGGCTGGGACTGCATACCATGATGCTAAATATGTCCCTTTAAGATTAACTTCTAAAACGCGGTCCCAAATCTCATGAGGATCACTGGATTCTGGTATAGCATTTCTTGCACTTATTCCGGCACTGTTAATTAAGATGTCTAGTCTACCGAAAGTTGAGATTGCAAAGTCGACCATTTTCTCCGCGTCGACACCTGATGTTACGTCACATGCAAATGGGCTGACATGTTCTTTTGGATATTTTTGAATATTTTTCGGATCTACATCCGCTGCTACAACTTTAGCTCCTTCAATCAAAAATCTCTCAACGCAAGCCCTGCCTATGCCTGAGGCAGATCCGGTTACAATAGCTACTCTTCCTTTCAATCTCCCATTTATTTTTTCGCTGGAACTCATGCAATATAACTCCGATAATTTAATAAGGGGATCGTACCATCTTCGTAGAGGTAGATTGAAATAGTGGAAATTGTATCGCTTATTTTGTTGCAGGGCTGTTAGAATTGGCGTGGTTGTTGAAAGATAAGCGATAAGTGTTGAGGAGTCTAAAATGCCTACGTTTAAAAACCATATACTGGTTTGTGATGTTGAGAGAGATGACGGTGCTCATTGCGGTAATAAGGGCGGAGCTCAGGTTAAAGAACGAGTAGTTCAGGAACTATCTAAACATGGTTTGAGAAGCAGCGTTTATGTGTCGAGTGCTGGTTGTACCAGTCAGCATAGGTTATGTGAAATGGATCAATGTTCCATGATAGTTTATGGTCCTGGAGGTGAGGGGACATGGTACGTGGTTAACCCTGAAGACGTAGAGACTGTGATAGAGGAACACGTTATTGGTGGGAATAAAGTAGATTCTCTGATTAATGAGGGAATGAAAATAGAGTTGGAAAGTTAGTCATAGATTTAATGCTTCCCCAGTTTGGTAGGTTTGCCAAGCTTTTATTTCGTAGATGACTACTTGTCCATCACCGTAGATGTTATAAGTGGCACCGTCGGATATTATCCCGGTGCCACTGTCTAAGCCTATCACGGTGACACCCGTTTCAATGTATTTTAGTGTTTCTCTGTGAATTATTTCTGGGGCTTTATTTTCATGGTGCGGTATAGAGATTATTGAATTTGCTATGCTTAATGCCTCGGTAAATTTTCCGTAATGCATCATCGGTCCCATGGCCATCGCTCCTGCACTAGAACCAGCAACTATGGTGCCGTCTTCCATTTTGTCTAATAAAGTTTGTAGGAAAACGGATTGTTTCATCACATTGACGAGGTAGTTTGGGTCGCCTCCCGTTAAGTAAATTATGTCTGAAGATTGAATTTGCGATGTTAGATCAAGGTTATTGGCATCTTTTCTTGTTAATATGCTTACCGAATTAGGGTTTGCACCTAATTTTTTAAAATAATCACATCCATTTTTTACAGCCAATTGCGGATTTTGATTTGCTGCTGCGGTTGGGATTATCGTTACGTTGGGGCTCATAGAGGAGCACATGGATATGATCGCCCGGTCAAATTGTTCACAGGGAGCCAGAAATTCGTTTCCCCCTAGTAATGCAAATCGATACATTAAAAAATCTTATGTTTGGTAGATTAAAAAAACTAATCCGAGATTTCTGCTATTAATTCGATCTCGATCGGCATTCCGCCTGGTAGAGTAGCTACCCCAATTGCTGACCTGGCGTGACGTCCCTTTTCACCAAAAACTTCTACAAGGAGATCGGAGCACCCATTTGCTACGGCTGGTGGTTCGGTGAAATCAGGAGTTGAATTTACCATAGCTAAAAGTTTTATTATTTGTGTAACTCGGTCCAGATCGTCCAAATAACCCTTTAACCTTGCTATCAAATTTATCGCTGTTAATCGAGCAGAATCGTAGCCTTCTTCCAAAGATATCGAGTCCCCTAATTTCCCTTTATATTCAGAGCCGTCTGGTTTCGGCGTCGGACCCACTCCAGAAAGGTATATCAGGTTTCCCGTTCTCACGACGGGGACATAATTGGCTACAGGGGCCGGAGAAGTAGGAAGCGTTATCCCTAGTTCCTCCAATCTAGACTCTATTTGGCTCATTGGTTTCCTCCTGCTGATTGGTTTTATATGTTGGTAATATAGAGGTGTATCTCATATTTTGCGTAATACACTCTTTATATAGACGGACTACCAGCATATTAACAGAAGGAGGGTTTTATGGCCTTGTTATCAGACCAAGTAAGACTTAAGGCAGTGAATCACGTTACCTATAACGTTCGTGACAAGGAAAAGGCTTTGGTATTTTGGGAAAATGTTCTTGGCGTCAAAAAAATACCTAAACAGGTGGAAGCCGATCACATTATTTGGTTACAAATACCTAGTGGGGCGATGATACATCTGGTCGAAACCACAGAAGGTCCGTCACTTCCTTCACACCATGGTGCATTTGAGGTGGATGATATTAAATCAGCACAAGATGCTGTGAGGGAAATGGGTGTGGAAACTACGGATATTACTACTCGTAACGACGGGCAGAAAGTTTTTTTTCTAAATGATCCCGAAGGGAATCGGATAGAAATATGTACTAAATCTGGATTTGGCGTGTTGGTGTAAGTAAGATTGCATCTGATACTTAAAGAGAATATTGGGCACCACAGTATTTCAATTTATAGTTAGGAAGCTTGCAGCGTTGGTTTTCGTTATTGCATCGATTTCCTCAGTGGTAAATCCCCTTCCTTTCATTCTTGGAACTATGTGTTCCAGTATGTATCCGTATCCGTGCCCACCGTATTTAACCAACCTGTGTTTTGTGCATATGTCATGGGAAATTACAATTCTGTCTAGGGCTCCGTAATCGATCATGGTCCTTATTAAGTCCATACGCTGAGCGTCACTTGGCATATCGAAGTCTGAAGGTTGGTAGAAGGAAATTTCATTTCCGAAAAGATCCCATTCCAAGCCGCACCCAGTATCTGCTATGGATTTTAATTCCTGTACGTTGTCTACCGTTCTATCTAAGTGTCCCATTATTACCCTATTAAGCGAGGCTCCGGCGTTATCCAGTATCTGCAATATTTCGATTGGAGCTGTCTCAGATCTGCCGGGATGTATAAGAATTGATGATCCTGTTTCCTTCTGGGCATAGGCAGATGCACGCAGGACTTTCTTTTCATTTTTGGTTAATGGCCATGTACACCCAATCTCTCCAATGATTCCGGCCTTTATTCCTGTTCCATCTACTCCAATTGTGACTTGTTCAATGATTCTTTCAGTAAGATCGTCTTCATCCATATCGTCAACTTCTTTTGGATGTGCTGAATTCACGTAGTAGCCTGCGCCCATGACAATATTTATTCCAGAAAGCCTCGATATGTTCTCTAGGCTACGCGGGTCTCTACCTATTCCTGCCGTTGTTGCATCAACTATTGTTCCTCCACCAGTGTTTTTGTAATGGATTGCCTCTGCAATAGCGGTTTCTTGATTTAGAAGTTTTAAATTGTCATGGTTGCTATAACAGTACTGCCTTATCCAGCCCAAGTTTTCCATCGTGACAGGCTTATCCACCATGTTTGCGTCTTCAGTTCGTGTAGGCTGGGTAAACATGACCCCGAAGTCAATAATCAGGTGTTCATGGGTCATTGTAGGACCAAGTTCTTCTGGCATTATTGTTCCGAGGACAGTTTGAACTCTATTTTTCTGATCATCTAATGCCATGGTCTTTTGTATCCTAAATAGTCTTAGTCTAACTGTCTAAATGTTCGGTTTAATACTCCAAAAATTATAGTGAATGTAGCTAGCATAAGCCCACTTATCATTAGGGCGTCGGGAGTTCCGATTTTTTGTGCTATGAATCCTATAGGAACGGCGCTGAGTGGCATCATACCAAATGACATCATACCTATGCTCATGACACGTCCTCTCATTCGGGGATCTGCTTTTAACTGGATCATCGTCATATTCATTGCCATGTACACTGAACTTGTTAGCCCTATAAACACCAGTAATAGGACAGCTAACGGGAACGACGTCACTTGAGAGCAAATAGCTAGGACTATACCCCACGTTGTGCAGGCCCCTAGCATTATCATACCTCTCTTTTTTATGTTGCTATAGGCAGCGAGTAGTATCGTGCCTGCGGTTGCTCCTATGCCCATTATCATCAAAAGGATTCCAAGTCCGTCAGACTGTATATCTAGAGCTTCTCTGGCCCATGCGGGCAGTAGTGCCATATATGAAAATCCGAAGAGGACCGGGATAAAGGTCATGATAAAGAGACCTCGTAAATCTGGCACGCTGAAAGAGTATGATAGCCCCTCTTTAATGTCGGCTATTACACTTTTCTTTTCCAGGAATTCAGTTCTTTGATCATAGTTGACCATAATTATCGATAGAGCTGAAAACACGTAAACACCTGCAACAATAAAAAACACACCTGCCGTATCTACGAGCAGGATTAAAAACCCTGCAAGTGCGGGACCGGCCACCCTTGTGAGATTCATACTTGAATGATTTAAAGATATTGCATTCATTAATTTATTTTCTGGAACGATGTCTGAGATTATTGCCTGCCTACTGGGCATGTTAATCGCCATCAATGACCCATTGAAAACTCCAATTATCATAATGTGCCAGAAAGTTACGATTCCCAATATGTCTAATATTCCAAGAACGAGAGTTAGTACCGCATTAACTGCCTGACTGAAGAAAATCAATTTTTTTCGTGAAAATCTGTCGGCAAGAGCTCCGGCGAAAGGGGCAACTATTGTCATTGGCAACGCAAAGGTCAGGGTTACCAAGGTGAGTGCTAATGGCGAGTCTCCGGTTACTCTAAGTATTAACCAGCTTCGTGTGATCATTTGCATATTCATTGCCATAAAAGAGACAAATGAACCAATCCATATCCATCTAAAATCTCTATATGAGAGTGAATCTAGAATTGTTGATAAACGTAATGTAGATGTCGTCGATTTTGCAGAGGTATGACCTTTAGTCTCTGACGGGGGATCTTGGGAAGTTTTAGACGAAAAAGCCAAATTGTTCTCGCCTTTGTTGTGGAAAACTGGTTATGGGCATTAAAGGAAAGATACCATCTAATGGATTAAATAGTCAATTATTTCATGTTTTGTATTTCTGTATTTAGGTAGTCTAATACACTTTTTAGATGTCGGAATTTTTAAGACCGGTTCGATGGGTTCAAAAAATAAATTTTATTAGACTCATAAGGTTAAGCTCTGTAAAATGCGGACACTAGTTAGATTTATATACTGGTCTCATTGATAGGAGATGGAACGATGAACGGTGAAGAATTAAAAAATCGAGTGAATAATGGTGGAATAGTCTACGGGACCATGATAAGTATGGGACGCCATCCCGGATGGGGTCGGACAGTTGGTGCTTTTGGTCTAGACTACGTCATTATAGACACAGAGCATGCTCCACGGAGCAGAGCTGAAGTATCCGACTATATGGCCGCTTTTAATTACACAGGTGTTGTACCTATAGTTAGGGTTCCTATTCCAGCCTCTCATTATGTAACTATGTATTTGGATGCAGGTGCACAGGGTGTTCTAGCTCCCTATTGCGAGACTGTTGACGAAGTAAAAGAGGTTGTAGGAGCTGCAAAGTGGCGTCCGCTTAAGGGTGAATTGGTTAAAAGAGCGGTGGACTCGGGAGAATTACCCAGTGAAGAGACAAAAGAGTATTTGGAAAATAGAAACAAGAATAATGTTTGTATAATCGGAATAGAAAGTGTCCCCGCTATTGAAAACCTCGAGAACATCTTAAAAGTACAAGGAATTGACGCAATATTTGTTGGGCCGAATGACTTGTCAATAACTCTGGGTGTACCCGATCAATATGACCACCCTGATTACGAAGCAGCACTCAGAGAAATAATATCCAAGTCAAGTGCTGCTAATGTGCCAGTCCTAATTCACCATCAAACTGTTGAATTGACCCAGAAATGGTTGAAGGAGGGTTCCAGATTTGTTCTTTATTCCAGCGATGCCCGAACAATGCACAATGGTTACAGGGAGGAATTTGGCGAAATTAAAAAGGTCGGTGCCAAGCTGGGAGGCCAAGAGTCAGATGATATCGGGGAATCTGAGGAAGTAATTTAAGGAGAGTTAATTTTGTCATGGACTTTTGTTCCAGTTAATGGCCCATACGGTGGAACTACTGAGGGTCCAGTGTGGGATGGAGAGTGTCTGCTTTTCACCCATATACCTGACAGTGCTATCCTGAAATTTGACCCGAAAACGGGTATTTCTACCACATATCTACAGGGAACTAATTTCGCCAATGGTCTCTCTTTCGATACATCGGGTCGATTGTATGCATGCGAGGGAGGGGCAAGAAGAGTAGTTCGATATGATGGTGAGGAGGTAGTGGTACTGGCCGATCGATTCGAGGGGAAGAAATTAAATATTCCAAATGATCTAGTTATCGATCGCGAAGGCAATATTTGGTTTACTGATCCATATTATGAAGGTGCTGCAGGGGATTGGAGTTTAAATCTCGATAACAAGGAATTGACTCACGACTCTGTTTATCGCATAAATTTAGATGGACAAACGACTAATATAGAAAGGGTTACTTTTGATACTACGAGGCCTAACGGTCTGTTGTTTTCTCTTGATTACAAAACCTTATTTGTCGCTCAGAGTGGTAGGTTACCTGAAGAAAAGAGAGAGTTGAGGGCTTACCCTGTGAATCCTGATGGAAGCCTTGCAAAATACGAAATTTTGCATGACTTTGGTGATCATAGGGGAGTAGACGGCATGGTTTTGGATTATGAGGGTAATATAGTTGCATGTGCTGGCTATAACGAGGGAGGTCCTGGTTCCAAAATATATGTTTTTTCGCCGTCAGGAGAGATAATAGAGACTCATCCAACGCCCTTTGATAGACCTACAAATTGTACGTTTGGGGGGAAAGATTTAACGACTTTATATGTTACTACAGGTCAAGGATATTTATTAATGGCTCATACTGAAAGAAAGGGTAGGCTAAATTACCCTGCGTAACATCTAAATTAATATATGTTCAATAAACTTTAGGAGATTTTCAATGACGTCAGAAAATATTAATATTGGTTTGATTGGTGCCGGAGGGAATACTAGACTCAGGCATATCCCGGGATTTAATGCGATGAATGGAGTAACTGTGTCAGCTGTCTGTAATAGAAGTCTAGAATCTGGACAACGAGTTGCAGATGAATTTGGAATTGAAAATGTTTATGGAAGTTGGGAGGAACTGATAGCAGACCCAGATATTGATGCTGTGTGTATCGGGACCTGGCCTTATATGCATTGCACTTTGGTATTAGAAGCTTTAGAACATGGTAAACATGTAATGACCGAGGCAAGAATGTCATTGGATTCTGCTGATGCCCACGCAATGCTTGATGCCTCTAGACATTATCCTGATCAGATAACCCAAATCGTACCAGCTCCCCACACACTCAATCTGGACAAAACGATTAGACAATTAATAGGAAATGGTTATGTAGGTGATCTGATTTCCGTGGATGCCTCAATTACGCAGGGAGGTTTCGTTGATACTGAGAAGCCATTTCACTGGAGACAGAGTAGGGATTTTAGCGGTTTTAACATTATGGGGTTAGGAATATGGTATGAAGCTATCATGCGATGGGTAGGCCCAGCATCATCAGTACAGGCCCTGACGAGAATTACAGTATCGAATAGAAAAGATGAATCAGGTGAATTACAGATAATTTCAGTACCGGACCACGTGGAAATCCTGTGTGAGATGTTTTCTGGTCCCACTATGCATATCCGGTTTAGTGATGTTCTAGGACACGCCCCTGGGAACGCTGTTTGGATATATGGAAGTGAAGGAACGCTCCACGTAGATGGCTCAAATCTTAAACTTTATGGCGGCCAGAGAAATGATGAAGGCTTGTCTGAAATTGATATTAAGCCTGAACTAGGTGGAACCTGGAGAGTTGAAGAGGAATTCATAAATGCAATTAGAGGTATTGAAGAAATAACTCATACCTCTTTTCAAGATGGTGTTAGGTACATGGAATTTACTGAAGCGGTGACACGGAGCGCGCAGTCTGGGGAAAAGATTAATTTGCCATTTTAGTTAGATATTTATAAATGATAACTGTGCTGTCTTTGAGGAATATTTATGGCGCTTGATTTTGACAAACTTAGATCGACTGTTTTACCTGAGGATATAGATATGCCGACGGCCTTGAAAGAGGACGTTGAGTATGTGTTTTCAGTGACTAATACAGACCCAGATGCGATGGAAATTAAAGGCTTTGCCGAAGCTACTGCTAGGGTTTTAGAGCGAGACGGTAGAGAATTAGGTACCTATCCCCCTCCAATGGGTCACGAGGGATTAAGACAATTTATTTGCGATCAACTCAAAGCTAACAGAGGTTTGGATGTCTCTGTAGATAATGTGTTTCTCACCAGTGGAGCTGGTGGTGCTTGCCAAACCATACTAGATGCTTTTGTGACACCAGGTGACGTGGTAATGATGGATGAATATTGCTACCACGGAAGCTTGAACATGTTTCTCAAAAAAGGAGCTAGGTTAATTCATGTTGAGATGGATAATAGTGGCATGATACCTGACGCTCTCGAACGTGAAATAAAAAACCTTTTGTCAGATGAAGGTGTTCATCCGAAAATGATATACACGATACCGGTATATCATAATCCTACGGGAGCTACTTTAAGTCTGGAGCGCCGGAATAAACTGGTCGATATTTCTAACCGTTACCAGATTCCTATAGTTGAAAACGAATCTTACGCTGATTTTCGATTAGATGGCCCATCATTACCTCCATGTATGATGTCTCTGGATTCTCAAGAAGGAGTTATGTACATATCATCTTTTACTAAGCTAATGGGATGCGGTTTAAGGTTAGGATTTGGAGTTTTCCCGGAAAATGCTCGAGAGTCCCTACAAAAAGTTGGTTTTGGCGTGAGTCCCAGTCACCTGACTTCAATGGCGGTTCATGAATACCTTAAAGATAATCGTGAGGATTACATATCGGGTGTTGCAGAATCTCTTCGGGGTAAACGGGATACCTTACTAAGGTCGTTGGGAGAATATTTTCCTCCAAGTTGCAGCTGGACTGAGCCAGAGGGGGGGATGATGGTCTGGGTTGAGCTTCCTGAAGGTTGTGATACTTGGAAGGCGCTCGATAAGGCTGTTGAAAGAGGTGTTAAATATAATCCAGGACCAGTTTTCAGAGCGGACCGAAAGGGGACCAATAGGCTTAGGCTTACTTATAGTCAAAATACGTCAGAGGAAATAGAGAAAGGAATAGCTATTTTAGCTGATGTTTTCGAGAAGGAAGGATTTTTTAATACATAAATATGTCTGATAAACATAAAATTACAATAGATGAAGTCAGGCATCTGGCCCTTCTTACAAGGATCAATATGACTGAAGATGAAATAGAGGTTATGAGGGGTCAAATGTCGGATATATTGGACAGCATTGAAGTACTCAATCAAGTTGATACGGAGGGAGTTGAACCAACTGCTCACTCGACGGGTGTGGATTCGGTCCTTAGAAACGACGAATCTTTACCGTCCATATCAGTTGAAGACGCTCTGTTGAATGCACCTAATGTCCATGATGACTTCATACGCGTTCGAGCAGTTTTCGAATAAAAGTCGGGACTATTTAAAATGACAATTTCTATAGATTTAAAAGGCCTTGATTTAAGTACGGCTCGAAAATTACTAGACAATCGAGATATATCTTCAGTGGAGCTCACTAAATCATATCTAGATCGGATTGCAAACGTGGAGCCTTCTGTTAGCTCGTTTGTAACTGTTACGGAAGAAACGGCAATAGCACAGTCAGCTAGAGCAGATGAGCGGATAGCTTCAGGAGATTCAGGGATTTTAACTGGTATTCCTATGCAGTTAAAAGACAATTTGTGTACTAGAAATATACCAACCACCTGTTCCTCAAAAATGCTCGAAAACTTTATTCCTCCATATGATTCGCATGTGACTGAACGTCTAATTGAATCGGGATCTGTTTTACTGGGTAAGGGTAATCTCGATGAATTTGCTATGGGTTCTTCTACTGAGAATTCCGCTGTTAAAGTCACTAGAAACCCCTGGGATCTGAAAAGAGTGCCAGGAGGTAGTAGTGGAGGTCCTGCAGCATCTGTGGCGGCATCTGAGTGTTTGTTTTCAATTGGTTCGGATACTGGTGGAAGTATTAGGCAGCCGGCTTCATTTTGCGGCGTGGTTGGCATGAAACCGACCTACGGGTTGGTGAGCCGATATGGTTTGGTTGCTTTTGCAAGTTCCCTTGATCAAATAGGTCCATTGACTAAAAATGTATTTGATAATGCAACCGTTTTATCTCATATAGCGGGATATGATCGGAGAGATTCTACTTCGCTTAACGTTTCTATTCCCCAGTACACTGATTTCTTGGATGGTGACATAAAAGGTTTGCGAATAGGCGTGCCGAAGGAATATTTTGCTAAGGGAATTCAGCCCGATGTTGAAGAGTCGGTAAAGAAAGCTATTTCTGTTCTAGAGTCCCTAGGGGCTATTGTTGTGGAGACCAGTCTTCCTCATTCAGCTTATGCTTTAGCAGTTTATTACATCATTGCACCATCGGAGGCTTCGGCAAATCTTTCGAGATACGACGGAGTTAAATACGGTCATTCTGATAAAGATTCACAGACTATGTGGGAAGGACTAGAGAAAACCAGACAAGACGGGTTTGGCCCCGAAGTTAAAAGACGAATAATGCTTGGGACATATGCATTGTCATCAGGTTACTATGATGCCTTCTATCTGAAGGCACAAAAAGTTAGGACTTTAATAAGACAGGAATTTAATACTGCGTTTGAAGATTTTGACGTTTTGGCTATGCCTACTTCGCCTTCACCTGCATTTGAAGTAGGAGATAAAATAGATGATCCTCTACAAATGTATTTGAATGATATATTTACAATACCTGCAAATATAGCAGGTATACCTGCTATATCTGTTCCAGGAGGGTTTGTTAATGGCCTTCCAGTTGGACTTCAATTTATGGCAGGCTCCCTTAAAGAAAAGAATCTGTTTAGAGTGGCCTATGCTTATGAACAAGCCACGGATTGGCACACTAAGACTCCCTCTTTATAGGAGTGGATATATGTCTAACGAATCTGAAGAATTATCAATTGGGATTACTGGTTTGGGGGAGTGGGACCTTCCCAGCGAACAAATAGGCCGCGGTCTCGTCATCATTACTAACCGAGGACAGATACCTACTATCATTCACCATGATCCTCATAAACCTACTCATCGAGGTGTCATATGGGTGAGTGGAGCCTCAGGTGGATTTGATGGTCCAGCAAACTCAATGTATAGAGTTGTTGGAGACGATCTAGCTCCGGGGATAACTTCTGTAAGAGCAAACTACCGTGAGCCTAATAATTTGATTGAATGTGTAATGGATACTCTTGCGGTTGTATCTTTTCTGTCTGGAACAGGTCACACTGATATTGTTTTGGTTGGTCACTCATTTGGTGGTGCTGTTGTTATCAAGGCGGCCCCATTTAGTGAAAATGTCAAAGGAGTTATAGCTTTATCCAGCCAAACATATGGAGCTTCTGAAGCCTTTGAAGTGTCCCCGCGGCCGTTATTGCTGGTACATGGGGAATCAGATGAGATCTTGTCCTCAGAATCTTCGAAAAGAATCTTTGATTGGGCACAAGAGCCCAAAGAGTTGAAGCTATATCCAGGTCTAGGGCATGGATTGCGTGAATCGCCTGAAGAAGTCCAGAGCTTTGTTTCTGAGTGGATTTGTGATCACCTTTACATGTCTGGTGAACGCGATTGATCTCGCTAAGATATACTCACAAACAACTAGGTAAACCGAAATATCAAAGGAGAAATCTGTAAATGGGAGAACTAGATGGAAAGGTCGCAATTGTGACTGGTGCAGGTCGTCTTAGAGGGATAGGAAGAGCCGCTGCAGTTGCCTTGGCTAGACTTGGGGCGGACGTTGTTGTGACTGGTACAGGGAGAGATCCTTCATCATTTCCTGACGACGAGAAGGCTATAGGTTGGCGCGATGTAGAAAGTGTTGCTGATCAGGTCAGAGAATTTGGGCAAAGAGCATTAACATGTAATGTAGATGTTTCAAATGCTGCTGATGTACAGAATATGGTGGAACAAACTATCAATGAGTTTGGGCGAATCGATATTTTGATCAACAATGCTGCTTATGCAAGAGGAGTCGATAGAGTTCCAATTTTGGACCTAGATCAGGATGTGTTCCAAAAGGTAATGGATATTAAAGTTACAGGGACATACTTATGCACGAAAGCTTGTATTAGTCATATGATCGATCAAGGGGATGGGGGAAAGATTGTAAATATTTCTTCTTCTGCAGGTAAGAGAGGCTCTGCCAATACACTTGCCTATAATGGAGCAAATTTTGCAATTGTTGGTATGACTCAGTCTATGGCTCGGGAATTGGGCACGCACAACATCAATGTTAATTGTGTATGTCCTGGGGCGGTAGATACACACAGAATGGATGATCTGGGTAGAGGGGATACTTGGAACACAATGGCTTCTAATACCCCTATCGGTAGAAATGGAACCGATGAGGAAGTGGGAGACTTTTGTGCATATTTGTGTACCGAGGCTGCTTCATGGATTCATGGTCAGTCAATAAATCAGAATGGCGGAAGTGTGATGGAACATTAATAGATATAAGAAAGAAGAGTTTCATTCGTTGACCCGACCAACAAAAGGTTGCTAAACTCTTCTTTCTTATATTGTTTTAGGGCGGTTAGCTCAGTGGTTTAGAGCGCTGCGTTGACATCGCAGAGGTCACAAGTTCGACCCTTGTACCGCCCACCACTCTCACTCGGACAGGCACAACTCAGGCGTTAGAAAAATATCTAATGTCGTTGCGCAATCGAGGTTTGAGCGAGAGCTATATTTCCAGAATTTCAGAGTATTTGGGGAAGTTTTGTGACTGGCTTGGTAACACTTTGGTAACACCCGGTGCTGAATCGGCTCAAAACTACTTATCCAAGTCCAATCATCTCAAGCCCAATTCTAGAGCGCGTTATGCGACTTACCTAAAAGGGTTCCTCAACTATTTGGGTATTCCATTTGATGTGAAGGTTAAGGTTCCTAAAACGCTACCTGACTATGTAGAAACATCTGATATAGACCAGATTGTGCAGTGGATAAAGAGTAAGCACAGTCATAAGAATTCCATCACCAGAGACTTAACTTTATTGGAAACTGCCAAACGAACTGGGATGCGCCGTAGTGAACTCGCGAATCTGAAAGTTAGGGATATATCTCTTGATAAGAACAGACTGTATGTACGTGGTGGTAAAGGTGATAAAGATAGAGTTATTCCGATACATACCGAGCTTAAAAATAGCCTCTCAGACCTCATACAGGGCAAGACTGAGATGGAGCGTGTATTCGGTCTCAAACCGCGTAGTTTGGGCAACAAGTTTAGGAACTGGTCAAATCAAGCTGGGGTGGACTTACATACTCATTCCTTCCGCCATCACTTCGCAACAAAACTTGTCGAGCGCGGAGCAAACATTAGAGCAGTACAAGAGCTTCTAGGACATACCAATCTGAATACAACTCAGGTGTATCTGTCTGTCACCGGCGACCACTTAGAGGAAACAATAGGATTACTAGATTAACCAACACATATTGCCTGCCTGACGGCAGGGGCTAACAGGTGGTCACGCTTAAGAGAACGCGCGCTCTAAACCACTGAGCTAACCGCCCTGAATGTCTTCCACGTTCAGAGCTTACTCGGCCACAGCAGTCTAACTATGACGCGAATATATGCCGAACAAGTGGATAGTGAGGATGCAATCAAAGCATATACGCCAATAGTGAGATAGGGGGTACTCTCTCAGCTCGTCCTTTTATCCTAAAATCCTAGCCGTCACTGCTGACCATTTGGAGGATGCTATTCAGTTATTGGAGTTGTTCAAGTAGTAGATGAGTTTGTCGGTTGAGATAAACTCATCTACTACTTGAATTTCAAATGCTGTTTACTCACAATCGTATATGGGTAGCATGCTGTATGGCATAAATCAGTAAATTTACCAAATGCTTGCTGTTAGCTTTCTTTCCTCATTCTGAATATACCGAGTAATACTATAGTGAGTGTGAACCCTAGCCATAATGGCA
>CAYFIW010000009.1:0-12804 GCA_964343265.1 uncultured Dehalococcoidia bacterium
TTGAACCTCCCCCGAAAATTAAAATCCTAGCCTTCTAATTTTACATAAAAAAAAAGGGCATTCACTTCACAGCAAATGCCCCATGTATCGTGGAGTTTTTAACCCCAATTTTATAAATTTCTTACTGAACAGTTATGGTACCCACCATACCAAGAGATTCATGTGGTATGCATATAACCTCATAGGTTCCTGCTTTATCAAAAGTGAAATTCAAAGTGCCTGTTTCGCCAGCTTCGACTTCCATATCTATACCGAGATCATCAACAGTAAAAGAATGAAATTCATTCTGCGAAGTCATTTTGAAGGTAACAGTTTCTCCAACTGAAAAAGCAAGCTCCGCTGGTGCAAAGGCATAATCGCCTCCCTCGTCCTTGAGTTCCACAATTACCTCTCTTCCTGCTGCTGCGCTGGAGGTCGAACTATCCGCTACAGCCGGGGCTGCCGCGGGAGCGGCCACAGGTGGCGCTGAGGTAGGTTGTTGGGAAGCAGGAATTGGTGCTGGTTTTACTGCATCATGATTACCTTTTGGTGGCACGTCCCCTCCACAAGCCGCAACAATAGACAGAGCTGCCACAAGTGTTGTTAATAGGACTATCTTCATATGAAGCATAAAATTAGACCTCGCTCCTTTTGTAACTAATTTCAGACCCTTTACATCGAAAGATATCTCTAACATTATCTAGATTGGTGATAACTTTCACAATTAATATCATATCATCCAGCTTTTTCAGGGGTCAACGAATGTTTTAGCAATTACGAATATTGAAACCGGCAGGTTGACCCAGTACATCTGTTCTGATAATATGTTCCGAACATTAGTACTGTTGATGGCATATTTAATCAAATTATGAACCATCGAAAACACAGGATAACATCATAAAACAGAATCGGGAGGAAAAATGAAAAGGCCACTTTCCAAACGACAAAAAACAATGCTCGACTATATCCAAGACTTCATGAAGTCAAACAGCTATCCGCCTACCGTAAGGGACATCCAGGCGGGTTGTGATATAAGTTCTACTTCGGTTGTTGATTACAATCTGCAGATTTTGCAACGAGAAGGATACTTACAGAGAAAAAGAGAAGTTTCTCGTGGTATAGAACTCCTTGGTGAAGCTGCATCCTCAGCAGGGGATACATTCAGGAACCTGATGACAGTACCCGTTCTGGGAAACATAGCAGCCGGTGAACCTCTACCTGTTGCCAATACCGGTCCCTGGAACAACGCCGACTTCGACAATGTTGATCTACCTCCATTTTTAACCAAGGGAAAAGAGAACATTTTTGCCTTAAGAGTTAAAGGCGAATCTATGATTGATGCTCTTGTAGGAGATGGAGACCTCGTTCTACTTGAACCTGTAACACAACCACAGAATGGAGACATGGTCGCTGCCTGGTTACAGGACAGAGAAGAAGCTACTTTAAAACATTTTTACCTTGACGGAGACCAGGTTCGTCTCGTCCCGGCTAACAGCCAGTTAAGTCCAATCACTGTTGACGCCACAAACGTCGCAGTAAAAGGACGTGTAGTTGGAGTAGTAAGAACCATGTAGGAAATTTCCTACACCAACAAATAATTTTGATTATCTCAGGGACTGATTCCGCGCCGGAGTCGGTCTCTTTGGTTTGTAAGAGGTATAATCGTTGTGCCGATAATTCTTTTAGAAAAGACTCTTAAGGTCGGGAATATTGGAAGAAGCAGTTATACCCGGGATTAACAAAATCACCCTCCCTGTTACAGGTATGACCTGTGCTGCCTGCGTCGTTCACGTATCAGCTGCTCTTGAAAAACTCCCGGGAGTTTTGGAAACAGATGTAAACCTAACTACTGAAAAGGCAACGATAAGCCTGAACGATGAGCTTGCTTCAATTCACCTCATATCGGACACTCTGAAAAAGGCCGGTTATGGACTGGCCAGCAGCTCTGTAATCCTATCGATCGGCAAAATGACATGTGCCGCCTGTGTATCTCATGTGGAAACTGGGATAAGTTCTGTGAATGGAGTCCTGTCTTGCTCTGTAAACCTCGCGACAGAAAAAGCTAATGTGAACTACCTCCCTGAAATCACTTCAACATTTGAAATAATCAACGCTGTTGAAAAAACAGGTTATACGGCCGAGAGAATTGAGTCGGATGATTACAGTTATGGGGAAACATCGAGCGAAACAAGGATATTGACTAAGAAAATAGCCCTTGGAGGATTTACCTCTGTACTCATAGCCTTGACCAATATATTCCCATCATTGAAGGAAGTCGGAGACATAAACCCTCAATACATATTTCTTGCTATGGCAACAGGTGTTCAATTCTGGTCCGGCAGTCACTTCTACATAAGCTCATGGTCGGCGCTAAAACTCAAGACCACAAACATGAACACACTGGTAGTACTTGGGACAACAGTTGCCTATTTATATAGCCTCGTTATTACAATCACGTCAGCCATTGGAATTGACTTTGGTGATGGGCAAACTCATTATTCAGCATCAAGTTCCATAATCACACTTGTTTTAGTCGGTCGTTTATTAGAGACAAAGGCCCGAAAAAAAGCATCAAATTCAATAAGATCTCTTCTAAATCTCAGTCCAAAAATTGCAAGAGTCATCAGATCAACAGAAGTGGAAATTCCCAGAGAAGAACTCATTGTGGGAGACAAAATCATCGTCAGACCGGGTGAAAGTTTTCCCACAGATGGATTAATTTATGAAGGTAGAGGAACAGTAGATGAATCGATGTTGACAGGTGAAAGCATACCTACGATAAAAGAAACAGGAAGTTATGTTTTCGGCTCTACGGTAAATGGTACTAGTACCTTTCAATACACAGCTACCAAGGTTGGAAAAGACACGCTTCACTCAAAAATCATTAAGCTTGTCGAAGAGGCCCAAAACTCAAAGGCTCATATACAAAGACTAGCCGACCAAATTTCAGGTATTTTTGTTCCTGTTGTTCTCCTTATCGCCCTCCTGACTTTCTGTGCATGGCTTATATTCGAACCATCACGATCATTGAATACGGCCATGATTACAACCGTAGCAGTCCTCGTAATAGCTTGTCCCTGTGCGATGGGCCTCGCAACACCAACCGCAATAGTTGTTGGAACGGGAAGAGGAGCAACCATGGGTATTCTTTTTAGAAATGCGCAATCACTGGAAACTACGCAAAAAATCGATACTGTTGTCTTCGACAAAACCGGCACTCTCACGTACGGAACTCCACGTGTGGAATCAATACAGGAAGTTGAACTAACTCGATCAGAAATACTCAAATATGCTGGATCAATCGGCCTACGATCTGAACATGTCCTGGCCAAATCGATAGCTGAAAACGCTTTTCAAGAAAGTGTCAAATTAAGTAACCCGGAAGACTTCCAAACTCATCCAGGCATGGGATCCACAGCCAAGGTCGATGGAAAGACTGTTGCAATCGGCAACAGGGCATTTTTACTTGAAATGGGTTTGGCTGTAGACAGAGAGACAAATGAATCCACAGAAACGCTGGTCATGGTTGACGATAAATTAGCAGGTGTCATCAACTTTACAGACGAGCCAAGAAAAGAAGCCAAAGAAAGTATTGAATCGCTTAAAAAAATGGGTATGACCGTGGTACTGCTAAGTGGAGACAACCTGACTGTAGCGAATAAAACAGCGTCGTTGGTTGGGATATCTGAAGTAGAAGCAGAGGCACTTCCAGATCAGAAATTAGAGTACATAAAAAATCTCCAGTCAAAAGGAAAGGTTGTTGCAATGGTCGGTGATGGCATAAACGATGCACCTGCCCTTGCTCAGTCAGATATAGGAATATCTATGGGAGGAGGAACCGACGCAGCAATAGAAGCAGGAGATATAACACTTGTAAGAGAGGACCTCCGTACTCTACCTGAGGCTGTTTCTTTGAGTAGAGTCACGATGAGAAAGATAAAACAAAATTTATTCTGGGCCTTTGCTTATAACATTTTCCTCATACCGGTTGCGGCAGGTTTACTTCATTTAATTCTAGTAACTGACGGGCCCATTTCATTAACACCTTTAGTTAATAGTGATGGGTTTATGAACCCAATCGCAGCTTCGTGTGCGATGGCCATCAGCTCAATATGTGTCATTTTAAATTCGATCCATCTCAGAAAGGTTCGTCTGTAGTTGTAATATAGTGTTACTCAAACCTACAACTTCTTGAGGATTGCATGAAATTACCTTTATTTCGGAAACATCAAAGTCCCAATTCAATTGATCCCGTGTGCGATATGGAAGTAACGACAAAAAATCCAGCAGGAGGGTCGTGGAAATACAGGGGAATCACATACATGTTCTGTGCACCCGGGTGCAAGATAGCTTTTCAAAAAGAACCAGACAGTTATATATCTGGCGACAAGAAAATAGAGATGTAACTTAAGAAAACTTTTAAGCAATATCATCTATAATTATTGACCTAATAAGGCCGAAGTGGCGGAATGGTAGACGCGCTGGTCTCAAAAACCAGTGGGAGCAATCCCGTGTGAGTTCGAGTCTCACCTTCGGCACCAACTCTTTGAATATCCCTGAAACCTTGAATGTTTTACGAGGTTGAAACAATCTGATTAATGGATTCAATCAAACCTAGTAATTCATCACCCTTGGAACAATTTTCTATATTGTCCAAATATAAACAATTAGATCTCGCTAAATTGGCACTCTTGTTTGCAATGTGTGAATATCCCGACCTCAATATAGATGAGGAACTCCAATCACTTGATTCCCTCGCATCTGTAGCAAAGACAAGAATAAATCCAGATTCAGATCCTATTTCCCAGATCAATGCACTCAGTGAATATCTATTTGACGAAGTTGGTTTTCAGGGAAACTATCAAGACTATTACGATCCTAGAAATTCCTTCCTCAACGAAGTCCTAAACAGGAGACAGGGAATCCCAATTACGCTTTCTCTGCTTTATATAGAAGTCGGGAAAAGATTGGGTATACAGCTGGAGGGAGTAGGAATGCCTGGTCATTTTCTAGTGCGTATGAAAAATGATCACGCAGGTCTATATATAGACCCATTCCATAGAGGAATATTATTGTCACAAGAGGAATGTACCAAGATGCTTGAAGCGATAGCTGGGCAATCCATTATTTGGGACCAAAACTACCTGGCACCAGTCAATAATATTGAACTGATCTCCAGACTGATCAGAAATGTCCACGCAATATATATCCACAGAAACGAGACAACTAAAATTCTCACTATTGAGAAATATTTATTAGCTGCCCAGTCTTCAATACAGGATCAAATTTCAAAAATCTAAAGTCACACCATTTTCATTGGTCGTAAGTTGTACGCCAAGCTCCGATAGCAGGTCTTTCCAACCCTAGATGATGCCTCAGTGTAGACCCTGTGTAATCTTCCCTGTAAACACCACGTTTTTGCAATTCAGGAACAACAAACTCTACAAAATCCTCAAAGGTACCGGGTTGATGGGTTGGACCAACTACAAACCCATCGCATGCTGGAGAATGAAACCATTCTTCCATCTCATCAGCAACCTCTTTTGGCCCGCCGACAAATGTGATGCTGTCACTTAATAATCCTCTTCTGGTTATACGCATAAAATCCCGTACTGTCGGATTCGCAACCCCGCTGGAAATAACCCTATCCCTCATTGCTTGCATACCCTGAAGACCTTCAAGCTCTTCATCTGTAAATGCTTCATCCATTCCCTTTTTAGCAAAATCGAAGTTGAGAGCTTCAGATAAAAGTAACAACTGATCCATATCGTTTGAGAGCAACTCATATGCCGCTTTTTTGTCTTCTGCCTCACTTTTGGTTTCAGCCACTATTGGATACATGAGGGCAGCAATCTTCATGTGATCAGGATTACGGCCAGCCTTTTCAGCAGCTGATTTTAGAGCAGCATATTCAACTTTTCCTACTGTACTATTCCTGTAACCTGCAAATATCAATTCCCCCCACCGGGCGGCAAACTCCTTACCCCTGGAACTTGCACCAGCCTGCATCACCACCGGATGACCCTGAGGGCTCCGGGGTACGGTGAAAGGGCCGCGGGAACTGAGAAATTTACCTTTATAGTCAATGCGCCGAACTTTATCCGGATGCGCGTATAAATTGTTTTTCTTGTCCACGACTACAGCATCATCGTCCCATGAATCCCAATGCCTTAAAACAACCTCTACAAATTCATCTGCACGATCGTACCTGAGGTCATGTTCCGTGTGGCTCTCCCTACCCATATTCAAAGCCTCATTATCATTAACTGACGTCACCACATTCCAGGCAGCTCTTCCTTTAGTCATCAAATCCAGAGTTTGAAACAGTCGCGCAACGTGAAAAGGCTCAAAATAGGTAGTGGAATAAGTGGCGCCTAACCCAAGATGCTTTGTCACCGACCCCATCGTCATCAGGCAAGTTACTGCATCCAATTTGGTACATCGAATCCCGTTCTTTACTGTCTCAGAGTGATCCCCGGCATACATATCAGGCATCGCAAGTCTGTCATCAAAAAATCCAACATCAAATTTTCCATGTTCTAAAACTTGAGCGATGTACTGGTAGTATTCCGGGGAATAAGTATCGATACGTGCCTCCGGGTGCCTCCAGGAAGAAGGCAAAGTCGTGCAGTTCTGAGCTTGAAGAAAAGCAACCAGTGACATTTGGCGCATATAAATCCTCTCCTGAGCTTAATTCTACTTATATTTAACGGCTACACCTTACAGTGTAATTCCGATACAGTACACATGACGTCACAACGATTTACTGGAGGGCTGTATATGGTTGAAATTAACGAGGGAGAAATACTCAGGCAAAAATCTCTTGATTTTCTATGGATGCAAAATAGAGACTGGGTGGAAATGGCGGAAGGTGGGGATCCTCTCATCATCGAAACTGGAACCGGCATAAGAGTGACAGACTCAAACGGAAAATCATGGATTGATGTGAACGGGGGATATACATCCGTAAACGTCGGGTATGGCAGACAGGAAATTGTAGATGCTGCCCATGACCAGATGGAAAAATTACCATATTTCCCACAGGGTTCAGCCACTATACCTACAATAAATCTTGCCAAAAAATTATCCGAGATAACACCGGGTAATTTAACAAGAACATTCCCGGTAAGCGGAGGGTCAGAAGCGAACGAAACAGCATTAAAAATTGCCCGAGCATTTCACTCACGTCGTGGAGAAACCGGCCGCTACAAGGTCATAAGCAGAAAGGGCTCATATCACGGTACAACTGGTGGAGTGTTATGGACGGGAAGTAATCCAGCCACCCCTAGAAGCGACTTTGAACCACCATATCCAGGAATGTTGTATGCCCCACAACCTAACCCTTATAGATGTGAATACGGAGGAAAAACAAGCTCTGAATGTGCGGTTCTTTGCGCGAATGCTGTTGAGACTTTAATTATAGAAAATGACCCCGATACAATCGCGGCATTTATCGCTGAACCAATCGCCACCCCACTTGGATGCCCGGTACCAGGTCAAGAATATTGGCCAATGATAAGAAATATCTGCGATAAATATGGAGTGGTGCTTATAGCGGACGAGGTGATTTGCGGATTTGGACGCACAGGAAAGATGTTTGCCAGTGAACACTGGAATCTTGAACCCGACATAATGAGTGTAGCTAAAGGAATAATTAGCAGCTATCTTCCTCTAGCTGCCACCATAGTTTCAGAGAACATAGCAAGCCAGTTTGCCGGCGATGGCAATCAATTGAGGCACGTTTTTACCTCCAGTGGCCATCCAGTTTCAGCGGCAGCGTCTTTAAAAAACATAGAGATAATAGAGAAAGAAAACCTTGTACATAACGCCGCAACTACTGGGGATTATTTTAAATCTAGATTGATTGAACTGAAGGATAAGCACGAGATAATTGGTGATGTTCGAGGGATAGGACTTTTATTATCAATGGAACTTGTGAGTGACAGAGATACAAAAGAAGGGTTCGATAAAAAACTAAACCTAGCGGACAGATTAAACGACAAATTCAGATCTGAAGGTCTGATCTTTAGGGCCAGTGGACCTATCCTTAATTTTGGCCCTCCGATATGCATAACCCCACCAGAGGTTGATGAAATAGTAGATTCGGTAGACAGAATCATAAAAAGCCTTTCCAGAGAAATTGGTATTGGGTCCAGTTGAGAGGGTCGAACTCTGATGCAGGAAATACAAGGAGTAGGAATGGTAAATACAAACCACACTTCAGACGACATAAGTGATCTAAAGTCATCTGCTTTATCACATCTATGGATGCACAATCGCGACTGGGTCAAAACAGGAGAAGATGGTGGTCCTGACATAATGGTGGAAGGAAACGGAATTCGTGTCACTGACATTCAAGGGAAAACCTGGATTGATGTTAACGGAGGATACAATTCTGTAAACGCCGGGTACGGAAGGAAAAAAATCGCAGATCGATCAGCAGACCAAATGCGTCGGCTTCAATATTTCCCTCAAGGGACTACCACAGCACCACTAATCCAACTTTCTGAAAAGATCGCATCCATAAGCCCAGGAAATTTACAAAGAACCTGGCCAGTAAGTGGTGGATCGGAAGCAAATGAAACTGCAATAAAAATCGCCAGGTCGTACCACAAGCGCACGGGAGATACGGGAAGATACAAAATTATAAGTAGAGTCGGGTCCTACCATGGAGCTACCGGGGGTGTGATGTGGCTTGGAGGAACAGGTGCAATCAGGTCAGACTATGAACCGGCAATACCAGGTATGGTATACGCCCCCCAGCCAAATCCATACAGATGTCAATTTGGATCCAATTCTGCAGAAGAATGTGCAATCAAATGTGCCCAGGCCATAGAAGATTTAATATTGCTTCACGGTCCGGAAACTATCGCTGCGTTAATCGCAGAACCCGTTTCAGCGTCATCGATAGCGGCAGTCCCAGGTGATCCTTATTGGCCTATGATAAGAAAAATATGCGACAAATACGGTGTCCTCTTGATAGCCGACGAAGTGATAACTGGTTTCGGAAGAACTGGGAAAATGTTTTCAACCGAGCACTGGGACGTAGTCCCAGACTTAATGACTGTAGCCAAAGGCATTACCAGCAGCTACCTGCCACTTGCTGCGACAGTTTGTACAACTGGAGTATCTGAAGTATTTGCTGGAGAACAAAATACATTCAAGCAAGCTCTCACTTTCGGCGGCCACCCAGTATGTGCTGAAGCAGCACTGGCTAACATAGAAATCATAGAACAAGAAAAACTGGTGGAAAACTCTGCTAACGTAGGCAAATATTTTCTGAAAAAGCTCAATGGCTTGAAAGAAATTCACCCTTTAATAGGCGATTGCAGAGGATTAGGGCTTCTATTAGGGATAGAGTTAGTCAAGGATCAAGAAACAAAAGAAAGTTTTACTCCAGAATCTGGAATGGCAGACAAACTGTCCAAAGCTTTCCGAAGAAACGGTCTCATTTTATTCTCAACAGAAAAAGGATTCACTGTCGGGCCACCTCTTTGCATTATCGAAAAAGAGGTAGACGAAATAGTCGCAAAGATTGATGCATCTCTTTCAGAAGTGGAGACCGAAATAAAAATTGGGTAGTTAAACCCCTGGAGCAGCAGGGCGTTTTGCTGCTGACATAAAAAAAGCACCAATCAACATAACAAAAGACGTAACAATAAATGTCATCCTGTAATCTCCCTGAATATCAGCCATATAACCGGCGAGAACGGGAGCTGCTATGGAAAATGGTATGCCAATGGATTGCAACCATCCTCGTATTACCCCTTGGGATTGTCTACCAAAGTATTCTCCCTGTAAGGCGTTCATAACAGGAGTCCTGATACCCCATCCAATACCATAAAAAATTGCATAGGCAAAAGCTAGTGACACTCTGTCTGCAATTCCAAGTATGAAAACTGAAATCGCCATCGAAAAAGTAGCAAATCCAACAATAAAATTCTTAGGCATACGGTCGCCGAGTATACCTCCAATCAATCGAGAAGGAACATTAGAAAGACTAGCGACCATCCAGACAAAAGCCGCTGTGCTCCTTTCAAAACCTAGGCCTTGTTCCAGGTGCAAAAAAAGGTGAACCTGAGCTGTCCCCATTCCTAAATTACCTAGTGCTGATCCCACAGCTACAAACCAAAAAGCCCGAGTCATCAAAGACTGACGAAGGGTAAAGTCATAATCAACATCTATATTAGACCCGCCTTTACCTGTCGTTTCATTTGATAGGGAAGAATCTCCGTCTGGTTGTAGACCATACAATTCAGGCTTTGTTCTCAATAACATCGCACATGGCAAACCAACTACCCAGACAACTAGTCCTGAACCTATTGCAGATTCCCTCCAACCAATTGATGTCTGCAACAATACCAGCAGCGGGACACCCACTATTCCAGCAGTTGAAAATCCCAACAACATAATGGAATTCGCTATTGTCCTCCTCCTCCGAAACCAATTATTTACTGTCACAGATAGAACTAGTAATCCCTGCAAACCTGTGCCTAATACGATCACCATACTGGCCAGGTAATACATCCATAAAGAATCTATAAATCCAAACAATATGAATCCCAAACCAAGTATGAATACACCTGTCATAACGACCTTACGAGGACCTAAACCATCTATTAGATAACCCTCCACAGGACCAAGCACCGCACTTTGTACTTGGGTAACTGAACGTGGACCGGCTAGTATCGCCCTATTCCATCCGAATGAGTTATGGAGAGGTCCCAGATAAGTTGTAAACCCCTGGAACGCAATCCCTTGAAGAAATTGACCAACCATACCGACCGCCACTATTACCCAACCGTAAAATATCCGATCGCCAAGAAACGGAATTTGCGGAAGAGCTTTTGTCTTCATTTCGAGGTTTTCTTCAGTCATTACATCCAATCTCTGAAAATATATTTGCATACACATGCTATATGAACGCCCTTGCACATAACTAATTTTTGCATCAGAACGAAAGAGAGAGTAACAGTGTTAATATCTGACCATATACTTACCGACAAATGATATTCATGAGGAAAACAGATGGCAGAGTTACGACAGAATAGAGCTAAAAGAAAACTTGCAAATGGAGAAACAGTTATAGCAGTCGCCTGCAGTGACACAGATACGGTGGATCTACTCGGTGCAACTGGTGTTGTTGACGTCATATGGATAGAAATGGAACATGGGGGTTCAACCTGGTCTGACTTAAGTGACATATCAAGAGCCTGCGACTTATGGGGAATGACATCGTTAGTCAGGGTACACAATAACGATCCCTGGCTTGTTGGTAGAGCCCTGGATAGAGGTGTGCAGGCTGTAGTCGTACCTCATGTTAATAATAAGGAAGAAGCTGAACGATTTGTGAGGGGCGGAAAATTTGCTCCAGCTGGGATGAGAGGAATGGGAGGGTCCAGGCAGGGTCTGGGTGTTGATGATTACGCCAGAAAAGCAAACGACGAAATCATGTTGGTTGCACTCATAGAGGATGTTGTTGCCATAGATGACCTAGACCGAATACTTACAGTGAATGGAATCGACTGCTTCATGGTAGTTCCTGGAGATTTATCACAAAGTATGGGACCAGATTATTTAGGAAGGCCTGATCACCCCGATGTTCAAAAAATCATCGCGGATACCATGGAGGTGATTGTGGCAGCAGGATACTCCACAGGATCTACCGCAAACGACAATAACATAGCTAAATGGACAAATGCCGGGGGTAGATTTTTCCTCTGTAACTACATGGGATATGTCCAGAATGGCCTCAAGGAACTAAAGGCAAAATCAACATCGACAAATTGATATAGGGAACTAGGAAGTGACATCTATACCTGGGGAACGACTTGATCTGCAAAATGCTCCATGACTTTAATACAATCACTCACATTGGTTGCCTGAAAATCAAACGTTAACTGGTTAATTCCCAGATCGGCACATTTCTGGATATCTGAAATTACTTTAGATGTTTCTGAGATTAAGGCGGCATCAGATTGGATACGATCCGACAGATCAATGCCCATGTCAGTAAAATGTAAAGTCCTCTTTAGAGAAATTGTAATATCATCGGGGCTACGGCCGGTTTCAGCACAATATTCTTTCATGTAATCCATCATTTTCGAAACATACTCTGGAGTCTGTCGGGTAGGATGCCAAGCATCACCGTATTTAACGGTTCTTCGAATTGCCCTTCTAGTATGACCACCAACCCATATCGGTATCGACCCTCGGATGGGCTTAGGTTCAAAGCCTATATCATTAAATCTATAATGTGTGCCTTCATACTCAGGGCTTGAACAAGACCACAAGGCTTTTAAAATTTCCAGATACTCATCTGTAGCGCTACCTCTTTCAGAATAAGGAGCATTCAGGGCTTCAAATTCCTTTTCGAACCAGCCTACCCCTACTCCACAGATCACCCTACCTTCTGAAAGAACATCCAAAGTGGAAAACATTTTGGCCTGAAGTATAGGATTTCTGTAAGGAATTATGATTACAGAAGTCCCAATTTTTAACCTATCGGTTGAGGATGCAATGTAGCTTAACACTACCATAACATCCAATTGTGGATCGTTGGGAGAAACAGTAAATTTACCGTCATGTGTATATGGATACTGGCTTGTTTCATCCAAAGGAATAACGATGTGATCTGGTGCCCATACCGATCCGAACCCTAGATCCTCCACATTTCTTGCAAAGTCACACAAATCTTGTCCTTTAGTGGTTCTAGGTAAAACAAAGCCGAATTCCATTGAGGTTCACCTTCATAAAGTCCTGTTATCTAAACCTGTATCTTCATACCTTCCGACAGATTACAATGTTCAATTAGGTAATCTGAGA